>NZ_QAIM01000448.1:0-1516 GCF_003061035.1 Acidovorax sp. HMWF018 | reverse complement strand
GGATCGCTAGCGTCTGCGGCAGCAGGCTGGGCCGATGATTTGGCGCGAGTCGTGAGGGCGGGCTGGGTGCCCTGCGAGGAGGCTACTTTGGTCGGTTCCATGTTCAATTCTCCTGGCCCGCGTTGCGATACTGCAGCGCGGCGCGTTCATCGGTCTGTTTTTGGTCTCTGCGCTGTTGCTGCAGAGCGAGGTCGTTGCGTCGCTTGTCTACCACCTTACGCAGACTGGCCAAACGCAGCTCTGCATCTAACAGAGCACGCTGGGCAGCTTGCACCCGCGCAGACTGGTCACCCACCACACTGGTCTGGATGCTGGCCGCATGACCCAGCCTGTCCATGAAGTGGTAGTGGTGGTACATCACTTCGGGCTGCATGGCCGTATCTGCCTTCATGCCCCAGCGTGACTCGGTTTCACGGGCGTAGTCTTCCAGCTGATCGAGCTGGGCACGTGCTGCCTGCTCGGCAGCCAGCGTGTCCTGCAGCACCTTGCGGGCATCGTCCCGCTTGCGAGAGGCCACTTCGACTGCGACAGAGAGGGCGTTAAGGTTGGACATGATGGCTTCCCTTGTCCGCCGTCAATGGTCCAGCACCGCCGCCATGGCGGCTACGCTGTGGTCCATGGAGGCCGCCTCGTACATGTCCTGCTGCAGAAAACCCGCCATCTGTGGCTGAAGGCGGATAGCCTCGTCCAATGCCGGGTCGGAGCCGCTCATATAGGCCCCCACCTGCACCAGGTCCCGGCTCTTCTGGTAACGCGAATACACCGCACGAAACCGCCGCGCCAAGTCAAAATGCCCGCGAGACACCACGTTGTGCATCACCCGCGATGCCGATTGCTCAATGTCGATGGCCGGGAAATGCCCGGTCTCAGCCAGGGCACGCGACAACACAATGTGCCCATCCAGAATGGCACGGGCAGCATCCGCGATCGGGTCCTGCTGGTCATCACCTTCCGATAGCACCGTATAAAACGCTGTGATGGAGCCCACACCATGCAGGCCGTTGCCGCTGCGCTCGACCAGCTGCGGCAGCTTTGCAAAACAGGACGGCGGATACCCTTTGGTTGCTGGCGGTTCGCCGATGGCCAGGGCAATTTCCCGCTGCGCCATTGCATAGCGGGTCAGTGAATCCATGAGCAGCAGCACATGCTGCCCTTTGTCGCGAAAATGCTCCGCCACCGCAGTAGCGTAGGCCGCCCCCTGCATGCGCAACAACGGAGGCGCGTCGGCAGGTGCAGCCACCACCACGGACCGTGCGCGGCCTTCCTCGCCCAAGATGTCTTCCACAAACTCCTTGACTTCGCGCCCCCGCTCCCCAATGAGCCCCACCACAATCACATCGGCCTGGGTGTAGCGTGCCATCATGCCCAGCAGCACACTCTTACCCACCCCGGAGCCTGCAAACAGCCCCAGACGCTGACCCCGCCCCACGGTCAGCAAGGCATTGATGGCGCGCACGCCAGTATCCAAGGGCTCACGCACCGGATCCCGATCCATGGCATTGATCTGCCGCCGCCC
>NZ_QAIM01000447.1:0-5341 GCF_003061035.1 Acidovorax sp. HMWF018 | reverse complement strand
ATACGCACCATTGACTCCTGATTGCGAAGCCCCCCTGTGCGGCTTCGCCGCTTCCCCGAGGGGGACGCACCCAGTGGCCTGGAGCTATTGAAGGCTCCCCCTGAGCCGCTGCGCGTCTTCCCCCTCTCTCGCTGCGCGGGAGGGGGACGCACCCAGTGACCTGGCAAAGCCAGTTCCACGGGTGCACGGGCCTTGAAGCGTGCCAGTTTTAACTGGCTGTGCAGCATGGAACCACTTGCTACATAATTTATAGCTATCAGCGCATATTCCACTGGCGCTACCGCCTTTTTTTGCCTTCAATGCACTCTCCACTCCCCTTCGCCGCCCTGCTGTTCAACGCCTTTGTCTGGGGCCTGGCGTGGTGGCCGTTCCAGCACATGCACCAGGCGGGGCTGCACCCCTTGTGGGCCACGGCCTGCATGTATGCGGTGGTGCTGCTGGCGCTGCTGGCCTGGCGCCCCGGCATCTTGCAGCAGGTGCGCGCGCATCCGCAGCTGTGGCTGCTGGCGCTGGCCTCGGGCCTGAACAACGTGGCCTTCAACTGGGCCGTGACGATTGGTGACGTGGTGCGCGTGATCCTGCTGTTCTATCTGATGCCCGCCTGGGCCGTGCTGCTGGCCTGGAAGGTGCTGGGCGAGCGCCCTACCCCTGCGGCGCTGCTGCGCCTGGCGCTGGCTTTCTGCGGCGTGGTGCTGGTGCTGCTGCCCGAGGGCGCGCCTGCTTCGCGCCTGCTGCAGAACCTGTCGCTGGCCGACGCTCTGGCGCTGCTGGGCGGTTTCATGTTCGCGCTGACCAACGTCACACTGCGCCGCCTGCACACCGTGCCGGGGCCCGCGCGCATGTTCTCGATGTTTGGTGGCTGCATGCTCATGGCCCTGGCGGTGGCCTGCATTGGCCTGCAAGTGGGCGTGGTGGAGCCCTTCCCTGCCGCCAACGCCACCTGGGTCATCACCGGCCTGCTGCTGGCCGGGGTGCTGATGCTCGGCAACTGGGCGCTGCAGTTTGGCGCTGCGCGGCTGGCGGCCGGCACCACGGCGCTGGTGATGTTGTCGGAGGTGATGTTCGCCAGCGTGTCATCGGCCCTGCTGGGCGCGGCCACGCTGAACACGCGCACCGTGCTGGGCGGGGCGCTGATCCTGCTGGCATCGCTGCTGGCCGCGCTGCAGTTCCGCCGACCGGGCGCTGCGGGCCCTCATTGATGGATTGACCCGCACGCGCACAGGCCTCTGCAGCTGGGGCTACGATGGCCCGTCATCCCCACCCGGAGAACCCGCATGTCCACCAGCATCTACGACTTTGAAGCCCTGCAGATGAACGGCCAGGCCGTGCCCCTGTCGCAATACCGGGGCAAGGTATTGCTCATCGTGAACACCGCCAGCGCCTGCGGCTTCACGCCCCAGTTCGGCGGGCTGGAAGAACTGCACAAGGAATACGCAGACAAAGGCCTCGTCGTGCTGGGCTTCCCCTGCAACCAGTTCGGCGCCCAGGACCCCGGCAGCAACGACGAGATCGCCAGCTTCTGCCAGCTCAACTACGGCGTGAGCTTTCCGATGATGGCCAAGATCGACGTGAACGGCGCCAACGCCTCGCCCCTGTACCAGTGGCTCACCGCCGAGGCCCCAGGCCTGCTGGGTAGCAAGGCCATCAAGTGGAACTTCACCAAGTTCCTCGTCGGCAAGGACGGCCGCGTGATCCGCCGCTATGCGCCGCAGGACGCGCCGAAGAAGCTGGGGGGGGATATTGAGGCGGCGCTGGCCGCGGGCTGATCGCCCTCGTCGGCACACATCAGCAATATTTGCGGCGCCCCGGCCCCCCTTCGCTTTTGACGCTCTTACCCCTGTTGGGGGCGAATGTTGGTATTTGTGAAACCTGAATCAAGCGGTTGCCAAACGCCCCGCTGCGGCGTCAATCGGCCTTTTCTGCAGCGACACTCTGGCCCGTTCGCGGAGAAGCAGCGCCCATCGCGCTGACCCCGAGTGAGCCAGGGTGGCATCAGACCGCCCACTCCAACGAACGCACACGCCATCTGTTCGCTACTGGAGGGAGCCCCTTTGCCTGCTTTCGCTGCCGCATGGCAGCGCGCCGCCATGGCCGCTGCATCGCTGACCTGCAAGTTCCCATTCCTGGGACTCGCAGGCGACGGCAGCACCTTGTTCAGCGCGAAGGCTGCACCCAGTGATCCGGCGGGCCGGCGCTCAAGCGGCCTTCGTGCCAGCTACTGCGACGACGCTGATAGCCAATCCCGCGCTCGCCCACGGCCGTCGGGCTACCCGCCCCCTTTGAAGGCTTACTCAATTCACCACAGCGCGGCATGCAACAAGCCCAGGGCGGAGCGTAAGTGCCCGATCACCGCTGCCCCGGCAAGGACCGCACTTAAAAGAGCACACACGCTCGGCAGCTCATGGCCGCATGCTGCCTTCCAGTACCGCAAGTACCGCACCTGAACCATCGCCGCCAAGCCACATACATCGTTATCTTGAAGGAGCTTTTCTGATGTCATTCATTTGCCACGCCACGGGACCCCATATCGCACTCGATCGCCCTATCGCCTCGGTGCCCGGACCAGCCAGAGTCATGGCTTGCGCAGCACTGGCGCTAGCGCTGGCATCGGGTTTGGCGGGTTGCGCTGACACCCCTCAAGCGCCAACAGAGCCAGTCGCCACCACCGCGCCTGCGACCGAGACTGTCGCCGCCCCTGTCGAGCAGCCAGCGCCTGAGCCCATCGCCCAACCCGCACGCCTGCCAGAGGACGGCATCGTCGCCGAGTTCAAAGCCACGCAGGTCAAACTCTCGCCAGAAACCATGGCGCTGCTGGCTAAGTTCGCAGAGAGCCGCGACCCCAACGAACGCCTGGAAATCACCGGCTACTGCAACAAACGCGAGGCCCCCATCGATGCGCGCGACATCGCCACGATGCGCGCCAATGCGGTACGCCGCGAACTCATCAAGCTGGGCGTGCCCGCTAAATCCATCCGCGTGAAGTACAACACCACGCAGCCCATGCACGCGGTCAAGATGGAGGTGAAGGAGGGCGTTGCTGCGGCCTCTACACCGCACACCGGCCGTATTGAACTCGCGGAAAAGGCAAGCTCCGCAGGCCCCATCAGCACCGCAGCCAGCACCCAAGCCGGTTGCGCATGCGCTGCACCCGGCGCAGCCACTCGGTAAACTGATTTTGCTGGCCCTGCCTTCGGGGCCAGCTGCTACTTGTCGTTGCGTCCACATCGCGCTGCTGCGACAGGGCGCGTGCTTGGCAGCCCGCGCGAGAGACGCGCCCGGCTAGTTCGCTGACGGCTAGCCCGGGCGCGAGGCGCTGCATCAGGGTGTCAATGATTAGGATATTTACAGCACCGCGTCTCGCTCGCTTGCTTCGTCGTAGATCGCAGTAGTAGCGGCGGCCCCGCTAAAACTCTCTGCCGAATGATCTGGCCGCGAGCGTTGCTCGGGTTTTCTTACAGGCGCACTTGATTAGCACGGAGCAGCACACCAGTGCAGCGGCTTGCCCAATGACCCGGCCTTGGGCGTTGCTGAGTTCCTCGGGCGGGGCGACCTGGTCGATGTGGGAGTAGCACACCTCGCACAGTGAGGCCTGGGCTGTGGCGTTGGCGTGGGTGGCGATGACCTGTGAGCGGTGCGATCCTTGGCTTTCCAGCGCAGCCCAGTATTGGGTTTCTAGGTCGTTCACTGCTGTCGCTGCTTGCAGTTTTGGGTCTTTTGGCACACCGGCGCTTGCCTGGACTGCGCCAGCGGCTATGTTTTTTGATGCATCTGCCTGCTGCGCATCGTGGGCGGTGCCCAGCCCACCATGTTCGGTTTTTACTCGATCTGCACCAGGCGCACCATCGGTACGTAGCTGCTCGGCTCGTACACATAGCTGATGGCTGCACTGCCTCTGCGCTCTTCAATGAGGCGCATGCCTTCCCAGATGAAGACCGTAGTGCCAAAGCTGTCGTGTCTGGAAACTCGCCGACCTATCGCGACGTAGTCGAACCGGGTGGTTTGGGTGGTTTCGTGTTCGGTTCCCGGGCGCCGGGTGGTCGTTACTTGGGCGAGGCGGTTTTCCTCATCCCATATGAACTGCTTGCCGCTCAGTTTTCCTGTTTTTCGCGCTTCACTCCGACGGCAAATTCTCAGCGCACATTAATTATCTCTCATTTATGTAAACTGCAAAAAGAACTCACCGACGACATCCCCATGAGATAATTTCTGGAGTGCATGCCGCAGATAAACATATCCAGACCCATCTGAAAAAACACCCTCATACTCCGCTTCACACTTTACCAAATCAAATTCTGTCAACTGTGCAGCGAAGAAGTATTTTTCCGGCATGAATATTTCATCCTGAACCCAGGACGGACGGCCGAGAACTTTACTTATATAAGTCCCATTGATTTCATCTTGAAGATCTTCTTTCTTCTCATAATCACTCATCTCTCGAGTCTTCACACAAAGCTCTGGCAGATGAGAAACATAATCTAAAAATGTATCTTGCTCCAAATCTCTATGCAGAATGACCTTAGCCACCCCTCCCTTAAAATTTTTAACCTGCGATTGATCATTCAATGCGCAGGAGCGCAGACTTCTAACGGAACAACTCTCACCCCCATACGGAAGAAAGACGGTTACACAAAACCCGGCGGGAATTATGAGCGTAGGAAAAATATCTTGCCAAATCGTCAATAAAGGTGTCATTTTCACTCCTTTATCATTCAACGGCCACACGTCTATTTCTCCAGAAAAACCACCGCCGAGTCGGCTTCTTTTTGGAGAACAGGGACTTTTTGAAATATCCAAAACAAACATCAATAACATCCTTTCGATTTAGCCCATGCTGCAGACATTTTTCTAGCAATACATAGTTGGTCGATGGATATTTTTTCAGTTCTTACAAGGGAATTATATATAGCCTTGGACATTAGACGAATTTCCGCCTTTCCAGATTTAAGCATTTCATTTGGCCCCAATCCACCCCCCGGCGTAATCTATTTTCTTCTGCATGAACGGCATCGTGATGCTTAGGATCAAGCGCAATAGATGGATTACCTTTGACACGTTTTCCGGTGCCAACTCCTACTTCTTGAACCTTTTTATTTCTCAGAATTTCGTGTGCTTCAAGGCCATCACCGCGATGCTTCGGAGACCCATAGCCAGCCGTTTCCCCTTCGCAGAGTAAACCAAGTGGATCAATCCAACCAATCGGATTCGGCGAGTAACTCCCTAGGTTGATCCCACCCTCTAACCCAATCGGGTCCGGGCTGATGAACCTCCCAATGTCCGCATCGTAGTACCGGAACGTGTTGTAGTGCAGCCCCGTCTCCCGGTCCAGGTATTGGCCCTGGAA
>NZ_QAIM01000446.1:1271-4050 GCF_003061035.1 Acidovorax sp. HMWF018 | reverse complement strand
AAAGAAGGGCGGTCACATTCATCATGGTGCAGGGCTCACTAGGTGGGTTGCAATGCCATGCACTCTAGGGACGGAGGCCGTGGGGCGCACTCCGAAGCTTGCTTTCGAATTCTGCGCTTTTGCGCAAGGCTCCCCGCACGGATGAGTTTGCTCACTTATTGATAGCTGTCAGCGCATGATTTACTATAGCTACAAGGTAAAAACGCCCATAACTCAGGTTTCAGGTGGCTGCAGCGGCCGGGGCCGCCGTTTGCCTGTGCCACCCCAGCGCAGCGCGTCTTCGCCGGGGATGCCCAGCGGGTTGTTGGCCGGTTCGGTCAAGGGGGCCAGCAGTGCGTGCAGGTCGGCCTCGCTGAACTTGACTGCGCCTTCGGCATCGTGCCCCAGCACGCCCTGGGCCAGCGCGCCCTTGCGGGCCTGCAGCTCCAGCATGCGCTCTTCGATGCTGCCTTCCACCACCAGCTTGTAGACAAACACCGGCTGGTCCTGCCCGATGCGGTGGGCGCGTGCGGTGGCCTGTTCTTCCACGGCGGGGTTCCACCAGGGGTCCAGGTGGATCACGGTGTCGGCGGCCGTGAGGTTCAGGCCCAGGCCCCCAGCCTTGAGGCTGACCAGCAGGATGGGGGCGCTTGCGTCGCCCTGCGCCTGGAACTGCCGCACCACCACGCCGCGCTGGCGGGGTGGCGTCTGGCCGGTGAGTGTGAGGTAGGGCAGGGCCAGGGTGTCGAGCATCTCGGCTGCCAGGCCCAGCATTTCGGTGAACTGCGAGAACACCAGCACGCGGCGGCCTTCATCGACCAGGGCGGGTAGCAGGTCAGCCAGCAGTTCGAGCTTGGCGCGCTCCATCGAGTGCGCCGTTTTCGTGGTGCCTTTGACCAATCGTGGGTCGCAGCAGACTTGGCGCAGCTTGAGCAACGCGTCCAGGATGGCGATTTGCGAGCCTTCAAAACCCTGGCGCTCCAGTGCGCGGCGCACCTGCTTGTCGGCCGTGGTGCGCACAGCCTCGTACAGCTCGCGCTGCTTGCCTTGCAACTGCACGCGCAGGATGGTCTCGGTGCGCGGCGGCAGTTCGGTGGCTACGTCCTGCTTGCGGCGGCGCAGGATGAAGGGGCGCACGCGCTGCGACAGCAGCTGGGCGCGCAGGGTTTCGCCGTTCTCCTCGATGGGCTTGCGCCAGCGGGCGTTGAAGCTGCGCACATCGCCCAGAAAGCCAGGCATCAAAAAGTCGAACTGCGCCCACAGCTCGCCCAGGTGGTTTTCCAGCGGCGTGCCGGTCAGGCACAGCAGGTGCGGCGCCTGCAGCTTGCGCAGGGCGCGGGCACTGCGGCTGCCGGCGTTTTTCACCATCTGGGCCTCGTCCAGGATCAGCAAGTGAAAGGGCTCGGCGGCCAGCGCCTCCACATCGCGCCAGAGCAGCGGATAGGTGGTCAGCACCAGGTCGTGGTCAGCGATGCGCAGGTAACGTTTGCCACGGTCCGCGCCATGCAGGGCGAGCACGCGCAGGCTTGGTGCCATGCGCGCGGCCTCGGCCTGCCAGTTGAAGAGGAGCGAGGTGGGTAGCACCACCAGCGCCGGGCGCTTCAGCCGCCCGGCCTCCTTTTCGGTCAGCACATGGGCCAGCGCCTGTGCGGTTTTGCCCAGGCCCATGTCGTCGGCCAGGATGCCGCCCAGGCCCTGGGCGCGCAGGTACTGCAGCCAGGCCAGGCCTTCAAGCTGGTAGGGGCGCAGTTGCACCTGCAGGCCCTGCGGTGCGGCCACCGGCTGGGGCGCACCGATAGAGCGCAGGCGCTTGGCGAGCTGCGCCAAGCCCACGTCGCCCTGCAACTGCCAGTCGTTGTTCCAGCCGTTCACCGTGCCCACGCGGTGCACCTGCACGAGCCCGGCGCGCAGGGCCTCGATGCGGCGCGCCTCCCAGGCGCCCAGGCGCAGCGGGTCGCCGTCCTTCAGCTGTTTGCGGGTGGGGTCGGTCAGCAAGTCCACCATGGCGCCCACGATGGCCTTGAGTGGCCCGGCAGGCGCCTCGATGCGTTTGCCGCCGGGCGCGCGCAGCGAAATGATGGCGATGTCATCGATGGCGGCCATCTGCCGCGCGTTGAGCCAGCGGGCGTCGCGGCGCAGCAGGTCGGCCAGCATGGGGGCCAGGTCCAGCGTTTCACCGTCGATCTCGATGCCCAGGCTGAGCAGCCAGGCGCCCTCGCGTTCGGGCAGCATGAGCTTTTGCAGGGGGCGCTGGCGTGTGCCCAGCGGGCCATCGACTTCCTTGGCCAGCAGCTCGCCAGTGTCGGGGGCGATGACCAGCTTCCAGCGCGACACAGGCACGCTTTCGTGCGCAAAGCCGGGGTGTACCACCACGCTCCAGCCCTCGGTTCGCAACTGGGGAACCACGTCGGCCCAGAAGTCGCCAAAGTGCGCCTCCTGCGCCAGCGTCCACACAGGGCCCAGCGTGGTAGCGGCTGCGCGGTGGCGCCACTGCAGGCTTTTGGGGTCTACAGGGGTCAGGCCCAGGTCCCACACGCGGTCCATGGCGTCGGCCTCGGCGGCCAGGTTGCGCTGCATGCGTAGCACCGGGCCACCGGTGTCGAACAGGTCTTGCACCGGGGCCGGGCGCGCGTTGAGGATGGAGGTGGGGGCCGGCGTCTGCCAGGTGGCGCCATCGTCGGTGCGGTAGGTCCAGTCAATCTGCACAAGCGTCACGCTGTCACCACGCGGGCCCAGCTTGCCCTGGGGCGCCATGCCCAGCAGACCATCGCCCCGACCCAGCGTCATGAAGGTGATGCGC
>NZ_QAIM01000446.1:0-1225 GCF_003061035.1 Acidovorax sp. HMWF018 | reverse complement strand
GCTGGGCATGGGCTGGCATTGTGCCCATGCGTGGCGTGCTCTTTCGTCTAAACGCTGCGTTGGGTGCCCAGCGCCAGTGCAAACAGCTCGTTGCGAGAGTGGATGCCCAGGCGGCTGAATGCGCGGTTGCGGTAGGTTTTGACAGTGGGAAGGCTCAGGCCCAGGTCGCAGGCAATGCCCTCCTGCGTCATGCCTTGCAGCAGGCGGGCGCACACGTCCAGCTCGCGCTCGGTCAGCCCCGCGTGGGCGCGCAGCAGGCGTTCGCGCAGCGCGGGCAGGCTGTGGGATAGCGCGGGGGCCGTGGCCTGTGGTGGGGGTTGCAGTGCGGGTTGCAACACCCCGGGGCGCTGGGCCAGGACGATGTGCTTGCGGGTCAGCGCCAGCAGCACCGGGGCCATGCCCTCAAAGTCGCTGATCTGCCGGTCCTGGAACGGCTTTTGGTGCTGGTGGCGGTAGAAGTTGACGGCAAAGACCGAGCCATCGCTCTCGTGTTCGACCACCGACACCCGCTCGGCCACGCCATGGGCCTCGTATACGCGGGCGCGGTGTTCTGCGTCCACTTCGGGCGCCGTCAGGTGGCACAACTGGGTGGGCGCTTCGGCCGGGGCGGCTTCGTCCAGCGAGCGGCCCCAGGTGCGGTCGGTGCGGTAGGGGCCTGACAGGTAGGCCCACCAGCAGTCCTGCGTGGTGTCGGGAATGCCGTAACTGGCCGACATGAACAAGGTGGGTTTGCAATGGCGCCCGGTGCGGTACACCGACCACGACGCTGCGGGCAGCACGGGTGCCAGCTCCTGCAGCATGCCGCAGGCAAACCCGTCATCGCCTAGCTGGTGAACCATGGCGCCCAGGGCCGAACCCGTGAGGTTGGGCGGGGGCGTGATGCCGCCGCCGGATGTGCTTGCAGGGAGCCAGTGCCTCATGGGTTGCGCGGGGTATGCCGGGTGGGCTTTGTCATTGCTGTCATCTTCAGGGATGACAGGGGTCAAGCGCCACGGGATTTACGCTAGGTGCAACCCCGCATGCAGGCTGGGTGCACGCCGCCCCTGGCCGCTTGCCTGCCAGACACCCGAAAGATGGAGCCCATGACCGAACCCGTGCCCTTTGTGGAACCCCGTTTGCGATTTTTTGCCGACCTGCGCGTGGAGGTGGGCGTGCCCCAGGAGGTGGGCCGCACCGTACACGGCCTGCGCCGGCTCATCCCCATCCTGGGCGGTAAGGCCCAGGG
>NZ_QAIM01000445.1:7194-7660 GCF_003061035.1 Acidovorax sp. HMWF018 | reverse complement strand
CTGCCCTACACCCCCGCCCCGCTGGACGCCACCGCCGCCTTTGGCCGCAGCGCCCCGCTGGTGCTGGAGATCGGCTTTGGCATGGGCGAGGCCACGGCCCATATCGCCCGCGTGCGGCCTGATGACAACTTCCTGTGCTGCGAGGTGCATGAGCCGGGCGTGGGTGCCCTGCTCAAGCGCATCGGCGAGCAAGAGCTGACCAACATCCGCATCCTGCAGCACGACGCTGTGGAGGTGATCGACCACATGCTGCCGCCCGGCGTTCTTGACGGTGTGCACATCTTCTTCCCCGACCCCTGGCACAAGAAAAAGCACAACAAGCGCCGCCTGATCCAGCCCCCACTGGTGGCCAAGCTGGCTGCACGCCTCAAGCCCGGCGGCTACCTGCATTGCGCCACCGACTGGCAGCCCTACGCCGAGCAAATGCTGCAGGTGCTGAGCGCCGAACCCCTGCTGCAAAACACCG
>NZ_QAIM01000445.1:4470-7184 GCF_003061035.1 Acidovorax sp. HMWF018 | reverse complement strand
AACCCGACTACCGCCCGCTGACCAAGTTCGAAAACCGTGGCCTGCGACTGGGCCATGGGGTGTGGGACGTGGTGTTTGTGCGCCGTAACTGACCCAACGACATGCCCCGATCGGCCCGCAGCACACCGCCTATGAAACCCATCCTGCAAAACCTGGTGGAGATGACTGGCCACCGCGACCACCTGCGGCTGGAGGTGTCGGTGCTGTCCACGCTGCAAAAACTCAGCAGCATCATCGAGGTGCGGGCCCTGGAACTGTTCACGGAGGGCGGCGTGCCCCATGTGCGCCCCCGCACCTGGGTGGACAACGGCCAGCTGGTGTCCACCGACTCCGAAGCCGCGGCCGACCCTCGCCGGGAGCCGCTGGACCAGTACCCCGCCCTGCGGGACTGCGTGGACAACCGGAGCGAGCGCGCCCTGGCCTCACCCCGCCGGGGCCGCCATGTGCTCTGGCTGCCGGTGTGGATGCACGACAAGGTCAGCACCTGCCTGGAGATCACCCAGTCGCGCCCGTTCTCGGCCCACAAGCTTGACGTGCTCATGGGTGTGTTTCAGGTGTACCAGAACTACCAGAGCCTGCTCGACTACAGCGAGCGCGATGCGCTCACCGGCCTGTTCAACCGCAAGACGTTTGACGAGCAGTTCTCTCGCTACACCATGAGCGGGCTGGCCAGCCGGTCTGGTGCAGTCACCGAGTCCTTTGCGGCCGAAGAAACCGCCGTAGCCAGCGACAACGAGCCCGTGCAGCAATGGCTGGCAGTGGTGGACATCGACCACTTCAAGCAGGTCAACGACCGCTTCGGCCACCTGTATGGCGACGAGGTGCTGATCCTGATCGCCAACATCCTGCGCAGCTCTTTCCGCAGCCATGACCGCATCTTCCGCTTCGGCGGCGAAGAGTTTGTGGTGCTGCTGCGCTCCACCACACTGAGCACTGCCCACAAGGTGTTCAACCGCTTCCGGCTGGCCGTGCAGGAGTACCACTTCCCGCAGGTGGGTCAGGTCACGGTGAGCCTGGGCTTTGTGAGCACCACGCGCGGCTCGCCCGTAGAGATTCTGGGCCAGGCCGACCAGGCGCTTTACTACGCCAAGGAACATGGCCGCAACCAGGTTTGCTTCTATGACGATCTGGTGGCCAGCGGTCAACTGGCAACCAAGGTCGCCAACGACGACGTCGAGCTGTTCTGACCGGGCCCCATGGGCATATGGTCCGCTGTCCGCTGCGACAAGGCTGGCCCGCGCAAGAACGTTGCGTCCCATCGTCCACCGTAGGGCGTCATTCCCCTCTCAGCCCAGCGACGCCAGAATGGCCTCCACATTGACCTCGTCGCGCTGCGCAGGTGTCAGAAAGCGCTCGGCGTAGTCGCGCCACACGCCGCTGGTCAGGAAGAAGCGGAACACCTCGGCATCGATGTGCCGCTCGCGCACCATGTGGGTCATGATCTTGAGCGACTCGGACAAGGTCTTGGGTGGCTTGTAGGGCCGGTCGGCCGCAGTCAGCGCCTCAAAGATATCGGCCAGTGTCATCACCCGGTCGGCCAGCGTCAGCTCTGGCGCCTTCAGACGCCGGGGGTAGCCGGTGCCGTCCAGCTTTTCATGGTGGGACCCGGCAATCGACGGCACGCGCGCCAGGTGCGGCGGAAACGGCAGACCGCTGAGCATGATGATGGTCTGCACGATGTGGTCGTTGATCTTGAAGCGGTCTTCGGCAGTGAGCGTACCCCGCTGGATGGACAGGTTGTGCAGTTCTCCCAGGTGCGCCTCGTAGGGCGGCAAAACCATGTCAAAGCCCCAGCGATTGGCGGGGTTGCCCGCCTCCACCGGCGGCGTGCGTGTGCCCCAGGGCACGATGTGCTCGGGCCGGTCGGCCAGCAACGGCTCGTTGGCGGGCAAGGGGCGCACCGGCACGCTGCACAGTCGCAGCATCTCGGCGGCCGACAGGCCCAGGCGGTCGTCAAAATGCCGTTGCCATATCTGGCGGCCGACGGTCTTGAGGCGGGCAATGTCCGCCTCGGCCATGAATTCGCCCCCCACGTTGCAGCGGGCTACAAAGGCAAAGTCTTCCTGCAGTTGTTCGCGCCGCTGCAGCAGCTCGCGCTGCAGGCGCACCGTGTCCACGCCGGACACATGCTGCTTCCAGTAGTCCAGCTCAGCGTCCCGCCACAACACCTCAAAGCGCATGCGCACCTCGTGAATGCGGTTGTAGAGCGTCTCCAGCTTGGTGGCCTTGTCGATGATGTGCTCGGGGCTGGTGACCTTACCGCAGTCATGCAACCAGGCCCCCAGGCGGAATTCGTAGCGCTCGGCATCGGTCATGGCCACCTGGGCAAACGGACCGTCCTTGGCCGCACACATGCGGTCCATCAGCGCCTCGGCCAGCTCCGGCACGCGCTCGCAATGGCCACCGGTGTAGGGGCTCTTGGCGTCGATCGCGTCGGCCAGCAGGCGGATGACAGCATCGAGCAGCTTCTTCTGGCCTTCGATCAGGCTGCGCGTCTCGATGGCCACCGACAGCGTGCCCGACAACTTCTCGACAAACGCGCGGAAATGCGCGTCGTCCTGCGTCTGGTCCGCGATGTAGCGCAGCACCAGCAGGCCCAGGGGCTGCCCGTCACGGGTACGCAGCTGCACCCGCAGCACGCGCGCGGGCTCGGTGTCGTCGTCTTCGTGCTGGTCGCCAGGTTGGGGCTCGGTATGGTTGATGAAATGCACCAT
>NZ_QAIM01000445.1:0-4430 GCF_003061035.1 Acidovorax sp. HMWF018 | reverse complement strand
CGAGGTATACCGCACCGCCGGTGCAACTGGTGGCGCGCACCAGCTCGTACAGTACGCTCGACAGCATCAGGTCGGTGCGCGACTCGGCGCTGATGTGGTGGGTAATGTGCAAGAACTCCTGGATGGTGTCGGACATGCGGTCCATCACCTGCCCCAGGTCGCGCACCTCGCGCACCGGCGACACCCGCCGTTCGGGCCGCCGGAAATCAAACCGCGCCAGCGCCCGGGCCTGCAACGCCAGCCCGAACAGACTGCGCCCCACGCGTCGGCCGGCCAGCCAGCCCAACGGCAGCATCAGGCCGATGAGCGATACCGACAGCCACACCTGCTGGCGCAGGTTGTTGTTCACCTCGGCCAGCAGCTCTTTGGTAGGAATCGCCATCAGGATCTGCAGCCCCTGCCAGCGCATTGATGCCAGCGGCAGCGAACGGCCCAGCCATTCCTCGCCGTCGGCCTGCAGGCGGCGTGACTCGCCATCTTTCAGGCCCAGCGCCTGCAGCGCATGCAGGCTGGGCACACCCAGATCGTCCAGGGCACGCAGCCGCAGGCCCGGCGTGTTGCCATCACGCAGTAGCACGCGCGACATGTCGGGATAGGCCAGTACGCGGCGGTCTTTGTCCACCACCGCGATCTCGGTGCGGGGCATCAGGCGCAGGCCACTGATCTCATGCCCCAGGTCGGTCAGGGCCACGTCCAGGCCAATCACCGCACGCCCGTCCTCGCTGGGCTGGCTCAGCGTGATGCCCACCTCCTGCGTGGTGAAGAACACATAGGGTGCCGTGAGGATCTGGGTGTTCTGCTCCAGCGCCTCGGCGTACCAGGGGCGGGTGCGGGGGTCGTAGCGGTATTCCGGGCGCACGGCCGAGTCGATCAGCCGCAGGTCCGCGTCGTAATAACTCCAGCGCCCCACCATGCCCGCCAGGCCGCGCTCGCGCGCCATGGACTGCACCAGGTACGCCGTTTTGGGCGGTGCATCCAGCCGCACCCGCAAGGCCTCGTTTCGCACCGGCCGCACTAGCAAAAACTGCCCGTCCGGGTAACCGATGAACACCGCCGACAGCAGCGGGTTCTGCTCCAGCAGCCGCGCCAGCACGGGCAGGCGCCGCAGCCGCGCTGGCAGGGTGGACGCAGAGGCCACCGGGTCGAACGCCAGCAGGCGGATGGTGGCATCGGCCGGGTCCACGATGCGATGCACCCGTTCGGCAATGAGCTGGCTGATGCGCTGCGCACTCTCGTCCGACGCCGCAATGATGGCCTGGCGTGCGCTGGTGCTGACCTGGTACACCAGCAACGCTGTCAACAACAGCATGGCGGTGACCACCACGGTGGCGATCAGGACCTCAAAGGGGATGGTGATGCGGCGCCACCATGGCAGGTGGCCGCCTTGGCCCACCAAAGCAGCGCCCGTACCGCGAAGCACAGCGGACGGCGGCGGGTCTTGGGGGCTGTCGCGCAGGGTGTCCATGCGCTGCACTTTAGGGTGAAAGCTGGCGTTCCGTCACCCTCTTTTTGGCAGCCATGGCTGCCACACCACAGCGGCTAGTGCCGCCGTGGTGACCGGTACATCAGCCCAGTTGCTGCGTGACCCAGCCTGTCACCGAAGCCAGTGCTGCGGGCAGCTTGGACGCGTCCGTGCCGCCAGCCATGGCCATGTCGGGCTTGCCGCCGCCCTTGCCGCCGACTTGCTGGGCGACAAAGTTGACCAGTTCGCCCGCCTTGAGCTTGCCCACGCTGTCGGCGGTGACGCCCGCAGCGATCTGCACCTTGTCGCCCTCCACGGCGGCCAGCACGATGGCGGCGGTCTTGAGCTTGTCCTTGAGCTTGTCCATGGTGTCGCGCAGGGTCTTGGCGTCGGCACCCGGCAGCGCAGCAGCCAGCACTTTGAGGCCCTTCACCTCCACCGCCTGGTTCACCAGTTCGTCACCCTGGTTGGAGGCCAGCTTGCCCTTCAAGGCAGCCACTTCCTTTTCGAGCGCGCGGGCGTTGTCCAGCGCCTGGCTGATGCGGCCGTTGAGCTCGGCCACCGGCGCCTTGAGGGTGCTGGCGGCCTGGTTCACGGTATCTTCCAGGTTCTGCAAATATGCCAGTGCGTTGGCGCCGGTCACGGCCTCAATGCGGCGGATGCCAGCAGCCACGCCACCCTCGCCCACCACCTTGAACAGGCCGATGTCGCCCGTGCGCTGCACGTGCGTGCCGCCGCACAGTTCGCGGCTGGTGCCGATGTCGAGCACGCGCACGGTTTCGCCGTACTTCTCGCCAAACAGCATCATGGCGCCGGTCTTCTGGGCCGACTCGATGTCCATCACGCGCGCTTGCGTGGGCTGGTTGGCCAGGATTTCTTCGTTCACACGGCGTTCGATCTCGCGGATTTCAGCCGCCGTCACGGCGCCGTTGTGTGTGAAGTCGAAGCGCGTGCGGTCGGCATTGACCAGGCTGCCCTTTTGCTGCACATGGCTGCCCAGCACTTCGCGCAGGGCCTTGTGCATGATGTGCGTGACCGAGTGGTTGCGCACGGTGGCTGCGCGCACGGCGGTGTTCACCTGGGCCTGCACCGTGTCACCCACGTTCAGTGTGCCCTCTTCGAGCATGCCATGGTGGCCAAACACATCGGCCTTGATCTTGAGCGTATCGCCCACCGCAAAACGGGCCGAGCCGCTGGTGATGACACCTTCGTCACCCACCTGGCCGCCGCTTTCGGCGTAGAACGGGGTCGTGTCCAGCACCACCACGCCGTTTTGGCCGGCTTTCAGTGCTGCAGCGCTAGTACCGTCTACATAGATTGCTACGATTTTTGCAGTCTCTGCGAGGTGTTCGTAGCCCGTGAACTGGTTGGCGGCACCGGTGTACTCCAGCGCCTTGTCCATCTTGAACTTGCCGGCAGCGCGGGCCTGGGCCTTCTGCTTTTCCATGGCGGTCTTGAAGCCTGCCTCGTCCACTTCCACGTCGCGTTCGCGGCACACGTCGTTGGTCAGGTCGAGCGGGAAGCCATAGGTATCGTGCAGCTTGAACGCCACGTCGCCAGGCAGCACCTTGGCGCCGCCGTCCAGGGTAGCGTCCAGGATTTCCATGCCGTTGGCCAGCGTTTCGAAGAAGCGCTCTTCTTCCACCTTGAGCACCTCGGTGATGCGCTGCTCCTGCTCGCGCAGGGATGGGTATGCGTCACCCATCAGGCGCACCAGATCGGCCACCAGCTTGTGGAAGAACGGGGTCTTCTTGCCCAGCTTGTACCCGTGGCGGATGGCACGGCGCACGATGCGGCGCTGCACGTAGCCACGGCCTTCGTTGCTGGGGATCACACCATCGCTCACCAAAAACGCGGTGGCGCGGATATGGTCAGCGATCACGCGCAGGCTCTTGTTGTTCAGGTCCGTCACGCCGGTCTCGCGCCCGGCGGCCTTGATGAGCGCGTCGAACAGGTCGATCTCGTAGTTGCTGTGCACGTGCTGCAGGATGGCAGCGAGGCGCTCCAGGCCCATGCCGGTGTCCACGCAAGGTGCGGGCAGCGGGGTCACGGCACCCGTCTCATCCATGTTGAACTGCATGAACACGTTGTTCCAGATCTCGATGAAGCGGTCGCCGTCTTCATCGGGGCTGCCGGGAGGGCCACCCGCAATGTGCGGGCCGTGGTCATAGAAGATTTCGCTGCAGGGGCCGCAGGGGCCGGTGTCGGCCATCATCCAGAAGTTGTCGGACTTGTAGCGGCCGCCCTTGTTGTCGCCGATGCGGATCACGCGCTCGGGTGGCAAGCCGATTTCCTTGGTCCAGATGTCGTAGGCCTCGTCGTCTTCCTGGTAGACCGTGGCCAGCAGGCGCTCTGGCGGCAGCTTGTAGACCTCGGTCAGCAGCTCCCAGGCCCACTTGAGCGATTCGCGCTTGAAGTAGTCGCCAAACGACCAGTTGCCCAGCATTTCAAAGAAGGTGTGGTGGCGCGCGGTGTAGCCCACGTTTTCCAGGTCGTTGTGCTTGCCACCCGCACGCAGGCAGGCCTGAACCGACACCGCCCGGTTGTACGAGCGCTTATCGGTGCCCAGGAACACGTCCTTGAACTGCACCATGCCCGAGTTGGTGAACATCAGCGTGGGGTCGTTGCCAGGCACCAGAGGGCTCGACGGCACCACGGTGTGGCCCTTGGAGACGAAGAAGTCCAGGAAGGACTTGCGGATGTCAGCGACAGAAAAAGTGGGAGTGCTCATGGTGTTGTGGAGTGGTTGCACGCAGCAGGCAGGCCGCAGGACCCGCGCCTGCGCGCTGCCTGTCGCTGCCCCTATGGGGACCAACCTTTCATTATAGGTTTGCAGTCTGGCGGTCCGTGGCGGGAGGGCGACAGGGCGGGGACAGACGCCTCCGATCCATGCGCCAACGAATGCTGAAAAATTCGCTTGCGCACTTTAAATATCTTGTTAATATATTAATAACTGCAACCCACCCAC
>NZ_QAIM01000444.1:0-2212 GCF_003061035.1 Acidovorax sp. HMWF018 | reverse complement strand
CCCTGGCCCTGCTGCGCCCCCGCCTGGCCCGCTGGCGCCTGCAAACCGCCCTGCAACTGCACAGCGCCGCCCACGGCCGCAAGGTGCGCGCCTGCGGCATCGTCACGGTGCGCCAGCGCCCCGGCACCGCCAAGGGCACCATGTTCGTCACGCTGGAAGACGAAACCGGCCCCGTCAACGTCATCGTCTGGCCCGCCCTGGTCGATGTGTGGCGCAATGCGCTGCTGCGGTCGCAGCTGCTGGCGGTGGAAGGGATGTGGCAATGCAGCGCCGGCCCACCCGGCAGCACGGCGGTGGTGCGCCACCTGGTGGCCCAGCGCTTCAAGGACCTGACGCCCCTACTGGGCCGCATGGGGCAGGCGCTGCAGGGGAGCCGGGATTTTCATTGAGTGCGCGCAGATGAGCTCCTGCCCGTTTCTCCGGGCGTCTTTTTGCCATTCCTGCGAGATGCTTAACGGCTCCTAGGGGTGTAGCTTTTCGCCATTGCTCAACATCTGAACAAATTCAGCGATTTTTCTTGCGCGTGTCTCTGCCTTCTTGACGCTTTGAATGCGAAACAAGATGGCAAACCTGTTTTTGCTATTGAGCGTGGCAAAAAACGCCTGGGCTTGGGGGTTGGCATCCAGGGCCCGTTGCAAGTCGTCGGGGACTGTAGACGTGCGCGCTGACGCGTAAGCCGCATCCCATCGTCCGTCCTGCTGGGCCCGTTCGATGGCGGCCAGGCCGGCTGGCCGCATTTTGCGGGCACTGATGAGCGCCTCGGCTTTTTCCCTGTTGATCTTGGACCATATGCTCTTGGGGGTTCTGGGTGTAAAGCGTTGAAGCCAATAGTGCTGGTCTTCCGACTGCTTTTGGCCGTCAATCCAACCGTGGCAAAGAGCACTCTCCAGTGCTTGCGCGTAGGTGACGGTGGGCTGCTCGGCAGACTTCTTGGCCACGCGCAGCCACACACCGGGCGAGGTGCTGCCATGGCTCTCCAGCCAGGCCTCCCACTCCGATTGCGTCGCGAAGGTCAGTTTGGGATCGGTCATGGTGCGTTGACAAAAATCCTAACGGATGAAAAGCATTTCCCCATACCCAGTGGCTGCAGCGCATGGCACCCCGGGGCTACGTTGGTGAGGGCGACTCCTCATCAGCACACCCGCTTGGTGAACAGGGCCGCGCATCTGTGTTCCGGGCTACCAGCGCTCAGGGCGCCTGCAGCTTTTGCAGCAGTTCCAGCGTCGGATACCCGTCGGCCACCGTGCCCAGGCTGCGCTGGTAGCCGCGCAAGCCTGCGCGGGTGGCGGGGCCCATCACGCCGTCGGGGGTGCCTGCGGCAAAGCCTTTGCGGTTCAGGGCTTCTTGCAGCGTTTGCAACTGTGCACGCGACAGCGGCTCGATGTCGCGGGGCCACGGAGTGGCCACCGGGCCGCCGCCGTCGATCTGGCGCGCGAGCAGGGCCACGCCCAGCGCGTAGTTGACCGAGTTGTTGTAGCGCAGGATGGTGCGAAAGTTGTTGCCCACCAGAAACGCCGGGCCCCGCGCGCCCGCAGGGGTGACGATGGAGGCCCCGGCCAGGTCGGGCAACGGCGCCCCGTCGATGGACCGCACCCCTTCGGACTCCCACTGGGCTGTGGTCTGGCGCACGGCGGGGTCGGCGCGGGCGTGGTCGAACGTGGGGGGCAACTGCACTTCGGCTCCCCATGGCTCGCCAGATTTCCAGCCCGACCGGGCGAGGAAATGTGCGGTGGACGCCGTCACATCCGGCACGCTGCCCCAGATGTCGCGGTGCCCGTCGCCGTCGGCATCCACAGCGTAGGCCAGGAACACCGAGGGCAGGAACTGGGTGTGCCCCATGGCCCCGGCCCACGATCCGATCATGCGGTCGGCGGCGATGTCGCCCTGGTCGATGATGCGCAGCGCTGCCAGCAGCTCGGTCTGCGCCCAGGCGCGGCGGCGGCCTTCATACGCCAGGGTGGCCAGTGCATCCACCGTGCGGAAGGTGCCAAAGTTGCTGCCGTAGTTGCTCTCCATGCCCCAGATGGAGGTGATGACGCTGGCCGGCACGCCGTAGCGGGCGGCTGCCGCCTGCAGGGCGGTGCTGTGCGCCGCCAATTGCGCTTGGCCCTGGGCGATGCGCTGGGGGGAGACGGCGCTGTCGAGGTACGCCCATGGGGTGCGGGTGAACTCTGGCTGGGCGCGGTCCAGCTCGACCACGCGGGGCAGCCAC
>NZ_QAIM01000443.1:3116-6550 GCF_003061035.1 Acidovorax sp. HMWF018 | reverse complement strand
GGGCGCCAACGCAAGCGGTCGCTTACCGGTCAGGATCTCAAGCGACCGATCGATTACCTGTACCGGTCGTTCGGCACTGTAGCGAAGTGCAAAGTTCTGGAATGGCCCTTTGCGTCACGGACGAAACGGTGTTCTGGACCATGGGCAGGCCTTCTTCAAGCGCCAGCAGGGAGGGCGAATCACTTCTTTTGGTCCTTCAGTGTCCGTAGCGCAATACCCGCCACCCGGGTTCCCAGTGCTCCTCAAAGTGCGTGATAGACGGGCAATAGTTCACTTTGACCTGATGCTGTTGCAACATTCTGATCATTGCTCTCGCCGCAAATAAAGAAGGAGACAAGGGGTGGCCGTTGGATCGCAATGCCCAAGACATCGCGCGCGGTATGTGGATATGCGGCAGTCTTGACCTCGCCATCCGCATCCGGCATTTGTGCAGGTGAGCCTGCCGTGAATCTCGTTGAAGGTGCGTGGATAAGCTTTGAGCGCCGACTGGCGAGCTGCTCAGGCCTGACCTCGATGGAGTCACATTTCATGGCGCCGTGTTCTCGGCGCCAGATACCTGGTCGACAAATGCCAGCAGCGAAGCGGTGGGCTGTTTGTCGCGATGCACGACCAGGTGAGATTGTCGGAGCTGCCGCGGCAAGGTCGTGGCGATGCGGCACAGGCGGCCGGCCTCCAAAGCGTCGCTCACGACCCACGACGAAAGGCAGGCCACGCCCATACCCGCCTCGGCCGCATGTTTGATCGCCTCCGAACTTCCCAGCTCGATGCTTCGACGGTAGGAGCGCAAGTGGGGCAGCAGACTTTGGTCGGTGGCCTCGCGCGTTCCCGAGCCCAACTCACGCACCAGCCAGACCCCTTCACGCAGTGTCCGCATTGGCACCCGCTCGCCGGCCAGGCTCATTCGTGCCCACGCGCTGTCGGGCGATGTAACGACCACCATCTCGTCCTGGTGCCATGGCGTGACGGCCAGCGCCGCTTGGTGGCAAGGCCCTTCGATCAGGCCCACGTCCAGTTCAAACGCAGCGACCGCGTCACAGATGGCCGCCGTGTTTCCGATCACGACCTTTGAGCGCCAGGCACTGGCATGGCCCGGTTGCGCTGCGACAAAACGGGCCAGCAGCCTGGGCAGCACATAGTTGCCGATGGTGGTGCTGGCGCCGATGCGCAGCGACTGCGCCTGGGCGCTGCCATCGCGGGACATCAACTCGATGCCGGCGGCACCGTCCAGCAGCGCCAGGGCCCGCGGCAGTAACGCACGGCCGTTGTCGTTGAGCAGCAGGCGCTTGCCCGCGCGGTCGAACAGGCGCAGCGACAGCAGCCGCTCAAGTTCATTCACGGCCGAGCTGGTGGCCGACTGCGACAGCGCGATCTCGGCGCTGGCTGCCGTGGTAGTGCCGCTGCGCGCAACCGCCACGAAGATCTGCAGCTGTCGCAGCGTGAGGCGAAGGGTATTCATGGCGGATTTGTTTGCAAAGCGATCAGATGGGTACATCTTAGCGATACAACCCGTTTGACGGGTCATCTATGAAGCCGGAAGCTTCGTCCTCATGAACTTCAACCGGAGGCAAGCAGCATGACCATCAACGTACTTCCTGAGCCACGCACATCGGCCTCTGCATCGGCTTTCGCACGCATGCTCCCCGGCCTGGCCCTGAGCGGCGCCTTGGCTGCCACCGGTATCGCGCTGGGCCGCATCGCCTGGCTGCAGGACCATGGCTTCAGTGCGCTGACGCTGGCCATCGTGCTGGGCATGATCGTGGGCAACACGGTTTACCCGTGGGCCCCGCGCTGGGCGGTAGCCAGCGGCGCCGGCGTCAACTTCTCCAAGCAGAACCTGCTTCGCCTGGGCGTGGTGCTGTACGGCCTGCGGCTCACCGTGCAGGACATTGACCATGTTGGCATAGCTGGTGTCGCCATCGACGCGATGATATTGGGCTCGACCTTCGCACTGGCCTGCCTCATCGGCACGCGCTGGCTGGGCCTGGAGCGCAAGACGGCGATGCTGATCGGCGCTGGCAGTGCCATCTGCGGCGCTGCTGCGGTGATGGCCGCCGAGCCGGTGGTCAAGGCGCGCGCCGAGCAGGTCACGGTGGCGGTGGCCACGGTGGTGGTGTTCGGCACGCTGGCGATCTTCCTGTACCCGGCGCTGTTCGAGCTGAACCGGCACTGGGCGCTGATCCCCGGCGGCGCCAACGGGTTCGGCATCTACGTCGGATCGACCATCCACGAGGTGGCCCAGGTGGTGGCCGCAGCACGTTCGGTGGGCCCGGACGCAGCCAACTCGGCCGTCATCGCGAAGATGGTTCGAGTAATGATGCTGGCGCCGTTCCTGGTGATGCTGTCGGCTTGGCTGGCGCGCGACAGCACCCTGCAAGCCCTGGTGGAGGCAGAGCATGCTCACGCCAAGGGTCAACTCGCTGTGCCCTGGTTCGCCTTCGGCTTCGTCGCGGTTGTGTTGCTCAATTCGCTGCAATGGCTGCCGGCGTCGGTGGTGGCAGTGACGATCGAGATTGACACCGCGCTGCTGGCGATGGCGATGGCTGCGCTCGGCCTGGCCACGCACATCGGCGCCATTCGCAAGGCCGGGGCCAAGCCGCTGCTGCTGGCGTTGATCTTGTTCGGCTGGCTCATCGTCGGAGGCGCGCTCATCAACCGCTGGGTGCCGGCCCTGCTGGGCTGAAGCCTCGAATTCACGGCCCAGGGCCCTGACCCTAAATTTCTTTGCACGCTCTGGAATAGACCGCATGCCGACGCCGTCTGCTCTTTTGTCGGGACCTATCGGACCCTTCGTCCAGCACTCACCCCCCTTCACTTCACACCAACCCTTCATCGGAGCCCACAATGTTCAAGACTTTCGCTTTCGCCGCCACCGCCCTGACGCTCGCCTCCGGCAGCGCCTTCGCCGCCCCCAGCGACGACGCCCGCACGCACTTCCAGGCCATCGCCTCGGGCGACACCCAGATCGTCATGCGTGCCTATGCCGACCAGGCCCAGCTGAACTGGGTAGGCGGCCCACTCGACGGCACCTATGCCACCACCGATGCCATTCGCGGCACCTGGGAGAAGTTCGGCAAGGCCGTCGGCCCACTGAAGCTCACAGTCGGCCAGATTGAAGAATCGGCCAACCCCAAGGGCGCCACCGTCTCGGCCAACGTCGTCTTCGAAGGCAAGATGCCCATCAAGGTGCGCTACGTGCTGACGTTCCGTGAAGGCAAGATCGTCAGTGAAACCTGGCAGATCGACCCCAAGCTGGCGGTGGCTGCGGCTTACTGAACGGCACGCAGCGTGGCTACTCTCCACCAGACCCTAAAGGACAACCCCATGAAGCACCTTTCGACTCTGGCCGCGCTGCTGATCACAGCGGCTTCCTTCGCGGCACCACTCACCGGCGCTATGGCTGCCGACGCGCCGGCCAAGCTCGCCAACGGCGCGCT
>NZ_QAIM01000443.1:0-3106 GCF_003061035.1 Acidovorax sp. HMWF018 | reverse complement strand
GGGCATGACGCTCTACACCTTCGACAAGGACGTGGCAGGCAGCGGCAAGAGCACCTGCAACGGCGGCTGCGCCGCGCTGTGGCCGCCCGCGATGGCCGCCGCCAGCGACCAACCCGCCGGTGCATACACGATCGTCATGCGCGACGACGGTGCGCGCCAGTGGGCCTACAAGGGCAAGCCGGTCTACACCTACCAGGCCGACCAGAAGCCCGGCGACCGCGCCGGCGACAACTTCAAAGACGTCTGGCACATCATCAAGGAATGACATTTGCTGTCGACTTCCGTCCAGTCCCTCAGGCCACGACCCCCCGATGCAAGACGACGCAAGCCTGCTGAGCTGGGTGCCGCGCCTGCGCCGCTATTCGCGCGCGCTGGTGAACAACCGTGACGACGCCGACGATCTGGTGCAGGACACGCTGGAGCGGGCCTGGGCCAAGTCGAACCTGTGGGGCGGCGTGGCCGACATGCGCGCCTGGCTCTTCAGCATCATGCACAACCTGCACGTCGATGGCGTGCGCCGTCCCAGGCTGCACACCGTGACCATGGACGACGACACGCCCGAAGTGCCGGTGGCGCCGACACAAACCGACAGGCTGGCTGTACTGGATCTGCAGGCTGCACTGGACTTGCTGCCCGTCGAGCAGAAGGAAGTGCTTCTTCTGGTGACGCTGGAAGACATGGCCTATGCCGATGTGGCGCAGGCCCTGGGTATCCCCATCGGCACCGTGATGTCGCGCCTGTCGCGAGGCCGTGAGCGCCTGCGCGGCCTGATGGAAGGCCGCGCAGAACCGGTGCGGCTGAAAGTCGTCAAATGAATATATTGCGAAGCAACCCATGAATACCGACCGTCCGCCACCGTCCATTCCCCCGGTCACCGAGGCCGACCTGCATGCGTTCGTTGATGGCCGCCTGCCCGCTGAGCGCCAGGTCGAGATCGCCGCTTATCTGGCCGCACGCCCTGAAGACGCGCAGCGCCTGGAGGCCTACCGGGCGCAGAAGCGCAAACTGCACGCCTTGCTCGATCCCGTGCTGGATGAACAGCCGCCGCAGCGCCTGCTGAAATCGGCGCGCCCGCGCGCCGTGCCGCAGACGCCTTGGTACCTCCAGCGCCTGGCCGCTGGGATCGCCATCGCCGTCATCAGCGGCGCGACTGGCTGGGGCTTGCGGGGCGGCCTGCCCGCGGGGGGCGACGATGCCGGCCGCATGGCCGCCGCGGCACCCGCCGAGCGCGGCCTGACGCTGGCGTCAGCGGGCGGCTTCGCGCAGCGCGCGGCGGTGGCTCACGCGGTATACAGTCCCGACGCGCGCCGCCCGGTCGAGGTGGACGCGGCGCACGAGGACCAGTTGGTGGCATGGCTGTCCAAGCGCATGGGCGCGCCGATGAAGCCGCCGCACCTGCAGGCCCAGGGCTACACGCTGGAAGGCGGGCGCCTGTTGCCGGGTGGCCAGGGGCCGGTTGCGCAGTTCATGTACCGCAACGAGCTCGGCAGCAAACTGACGCTGTACGTGTCCAACGATGTCGCCGACGTGGGCAGTGCCGCGGGGCCGGACAAGGCACTGCAGGCCGGCGTGAAGAACACAGACACGGCCTTCCGCTTCGCACGCGAAGGTGCGGTCAATGTCTTCTACTGGGTCGACGGTCCCTTCGGCTACGCCCTGTCGTCCGACGCCGACCGCAGCGTGCTGGCGCAGGTGTCGGCCGAGGTCTATCGGCAACTTGGCACCCCGCGCTGAAGGCCAGGGCGGCGTCGGCGCGACGCGCTGTCGGCTCGCGCCAGGGAATGAAACGGCCTGAGCCGCGCTCTTGACCTGAAGCAAGCGCTGGGCAGTGGTTCATCGGCGGCTGCCGGCTAACGACCCAAGCGATCACTCTCCACACCAACTCAGAAAGCACACATGACCACCCAACGCCGCGACATTCTCAAGTACACCCTGGCCGCCGCGGCAGCCAGCGCGCTGCCCGCAGCACATGCCCAGGCCCCGTCCGGCGCTTCAGCGGGAGCCGCAGCCACCGGCATCGACCCGCGCGACCGCGTCTTCATCACCAATGAAGACTCCAACACGCTGGTCGTCATCGATCCGAAGACGAACACCGTCGAGAGCACGATCAACCTGACCAGCTTCGACGAAGACCCGCGGCCTCCATTTCGCTACGTCACCGCCGGCGTGGCGCCGACACACGCGGCGATGATCCACAAGCCGCTGTACCACGGCTGCATCGACGCCCACGGCGCGGTGCCGTCGCCCGACGGCCGGCTGCTGGCCACCAGCGGGCGCGGCTCCAGCAACATTTATCTGATCGACGCCGAGCAGCGCCGCGTCATCGGCAACACACCCAACCCTGCGTCTGGGCCCACCACCAACCCCGAGCGCCTGAGTAGTGGCCTGCTGCTGGGCCGCGAACCGCACGAGCCCACTTTCACGCGCAACGGCCGCGAGCTGTGGGTCACGCTGCGCGGTGAAGACCGCATTGCCATCGTCGGCGTCGATCGTGCCGTTCGCCAGCTCAAGGGGGCCGACAGCCCGGGCTCCAGCGCGGTTCGCCAATACCTGCCCACACTGAGCGGCCCGGCGCAGGTGTGGTTCAACCGTGAGGGTACGTTGGCCTTTGTGGCCAGCCAGAAGGTGTCGAAGATCGACGTGTTCCGCGTCAACCCCGGCGCGGATGGCCACAGCCAACCGCAGCGGCTGACCACGCTGGACATCAGCGCACAGGACAAACCCGGCTTCACGCCCTTCATGAAGACCACACCCGACGGTGCCGAGGTGTGGTTCTCGCACAAGCTGGCTGATGCGGTGTCTTGCCGCTCGACGCAGGGTGGCTTCGACCTGATCGACACCGTGCCACTCGGCATGGGCGCTCGGCCCAACCACGTTGAGTTCGTGCGCAATGCGCGCGGCAGCGTGGTCTATGCCAGCCTGGCGCGCATCGACGATGGTGGCCCCGGCGGCGTGGCGTCGAGCCCGATCGCCATCATCGACCGCAGCGCTCCGGGCGGACAGCGCAAGGTGGTGGGCACCTTCTCCAGCCGTGGCCGCGAGTCGCACGGGTTGTGGACCAACCCCGAGAACACGCTGCTGTATGTGGCCCACGAACAGGACGAGC
>NZ_QAIM01000442.1:0-3475 GCF_003061035.1 Acidovorax sp. HMWF018 | reverse complement strand
AGTCACCGCCGGGCTGCACCAGCCCATGCTGCAGCGCCAGCCCCTCGACAAACTCCAGCACCTCGTGCATGCCGCCCCGGGCCTTGATGGAGCCAGCGACGGGCAGGCTGTGGTCGGCCTTGATGAACAGTCGGCCTTGCCCCTCGGCCATGCCCAATGCGGGCTGCAGCGCCGTAGCGGGCAGCAGGGGCGACTCCACCACGCCACCTGTTGCGGCCAGCTCGGGGAACACCTGCGCCAGCAGCCCGGCAAAACGGGCCAGGCGGGCAGCCGCTGCGTGCGTATCATCCAGACTAATGGTCCTGCCCAGTGCAGGCAGCGCGGCGGCGGGCTGGGCCTGCCGCGCCGGGTTGGTCCACAAAGCAGGCTGGGCATTGCGTAAACGGGCAGTCAGCAAGGCATCCAAGGCAGGTTGGGTTTCGGCAGTCGTCATGGCAGCTATGTCTCGAAGAGTGTTGCCCACATTCTTCGCCGGCCACGCCACCGTCACAAACCATTTATATTGAGCGCATCATTAGTATTAATAATGAATATTCGCCTCTCCCCCTCCCTGCTCGCCTGGCTGCGCAGTTTTGATGCAGCCGCCCGCCACGGCAGCTTCACCAAGGCCGCGGCCGAGCTGTGCATCACCCAGGGCGCCGTGAGCCAGCAGGTCAAGCAACTCGAAGACTGGCTGCGCCGCCCGCTGTTCCTGCGCACGCCGCGCGCCCTGGTGCCGACGCCCGAGGGTAAATGGCTGGCCGTGGTGATGCGCGAGAGCTTTGACGCCATCGAAAGCACGCTGGCCCAGATGCGCCAGCCGGCAGAGGCCGCCACCGCCACGCTGAGCTGTTCACCCTCGTTTGCCATGAGCTGGCTCACCCCCCGGCTGGGTGACTTCTTTCGCCAACACCCCCACACCGGGCTGCGCGTGTTTGGCGAGTTCCACACCCTGGACCGCACCCGCATGGTGCGCGACGGCGTGGAAGCCGCCGTGCGCTTTGACCTGGGTGGTTACCGCGACCTGAATGCCACCGTGTTCCTGGACGAATGGCTCATTCCGGTGGCCAGCCCCGAGTTCCTGGCCCGACACCCTCCCATCAGCGCGCCTGACGATCTGCACGGCGAATGGCTGCTGCACGACAGCAGCGCCTGGGACGGCGCAGACACCTATGAAGAATGGCAACACTGGTTCGCGCAGAGGGGCGCCGCACCACCACCCTGGGCGGGCGGCCAGCAGTTCAACCTGTCGCAACTGGCCCTCGGCGCAGCGCTGGCCGGCCAGGGCATTGCCATGGGCCGCGCCGCGCTGGTGCTGCAGGATGTGAAGGCCGGGCGCCTGGTGCCGCTGCTGGGGCGCAGCGTGACATCGCGCGCGGCCTATTCGTTTGTGACCACCACGCACCCTAGCCCGGCAATGGAGCTGGTGAAAGAGTGGCTGCTGGAGGAGGCGCAGCGGTTTTGCACAGAGCGCAGCGAGGTATTGCCTCCGTTGGCTTCGCTCTAAACCGAGTCATGGCGGCTAAAATTTGTATATTTATATACTCTTTATATTAAAAAAAGAGTATAAATATCATCATGCCAAACGATCTCATCCCCGCTCTCGCCGCCGCCCGCAAAGCCCACCAGATGACCCAGGCCCAGTTGGCCGAAAGTGCAGGTCTCTCCCGCATGACGGTGCAGCGCACCGAAGGCGGCGACCTGGACCCCCGCTATTCCACCCTGGCCGAAATGGCGCGGGTGCTGGGCATGGACATCATTGCCGTACCCAGCAGCCTGCGGCCCAGCCTGGAGGCATTCATTCAGGCCGGTGGCAAGTTTCTGGGCCAGCCCGAGGGGGTGGATGCGCCGCCCTCGGTGGTGGACAGCCTGCGCCGCTGACCCTGACGACGCACCACCTTACCGCACTGCCCAGCCCAAGCCCCATGAGCACCTCCATCCGCTACCTGCGCCTGTACCTGCACCGCCCCCCGCTGGCGGATGGCAGCGCGGGCGAGCCAGGTACGACAGCAAGTCGTCGTGAGGCCATCGGATACCTCTCGCAATACGGCGACATCCTGCGCGTATCGTTTGACGAGAGCTACATCCGCAACCCGCAGCGCCCCACCCTGTCGCTCAGCTACCAGGGTGCGGACGAGGCCGCCACGCAGCAGATCCTGGCATCAGCACGCGATGCACGGCTGGTGCGCACCGATGGGCGCTGGCCCGTGTACTTCCAGAACCTGCTGCCCGAAGGCCACAACCGCGAGCGGCTGGCGCGCGAGCGCGGCTGCAGCCCCGACGACGAGTTCGAGCTGCTGGCCGCTGCAGGCCATGACCTGATGGGCGCGCTGGAGGTAGAGCCCGTGCCCGCGCAAGACGGCATCCCGGACGTGGTGCGCTACTGGCACACCACACAGGGGCTCGATGTGCTGGAGCCAGGGTTTGTGGAGTTCCCGGTGGAAGACGCAGCCTCGCTCCCCGGCGTGGTGACCAAGTTCAGCGCGGTGCAGGACGGCCGACGCTACACCGTGCACCGCCGGGGCGCGGCGGGCAGCGTGATTCTGAAGTTGCCCACCACCGCCCACCCCGATCTGGTGGCCAACGAGTACACCGGCTACCAGCTGTGCAAGGCGCTGGGCCTGCATTGCGCCGATGTGCAAGTCATCACCCGCGCCGAGGCCGACCTGCCCGACACCGTTCCCTTCAACGACATCCTCGCCGTGCAGCGCTTCGACCACCTGCCCGGCGGCGCCCGTGTGCACATGGAGGAGTTCAACCAGGTGCTGGGCTACACGCCCCGCCAAAAATACGGAAAGTCGCACGGCAAGGGGGTATTGCACGACTGGGCCACCATGCTGCGTGTGCTCAACCGCCTGAGCCGACAGCCGGTGCAGGACACGCGAGAGTTTCTCGCGCGCATGGTGGCCTTCATCCTGATGGGCAACACCGACGCCCACCTGAAGAACTGGGCCCTGATCTACCCCGACGGCCGCGTGCCCCAACTGGCCCCGCTGTATGACCCGGTGTGCGTGGCCGCGTTTTTTGATGGCGTGCCAGACCAGCAGTACGCCGTGAACCGAGCCATCGACAAAACCCTGCGGGCGCTAACCTGGGATGACATGGAAGGCCTGATGAAATCCGCCGGGCTGCTGCGCGTGCCCCGGCACATGGCGCTGTTGCGGGATGTGGTGAAACAGGCGCAGGCCGACTGGCCCGCATTGCTGCGTGATGCACCACCGGCCGTGCAGGCCACCGTACAGCAACGGCTGACGGGGGCGACGGTGCTGGGGCAGATCACCAGCCGCAGCGCCATGAATTGACGTCAAAACGCTCTGCTTTTAATAGCATTTAGCGCATATTTCACTAGCGCTACAGGCCGTTCAGATTCAAATTTTCGTCTCCAGCACCTCATAGGATGCACGCTCAGCCCGTGGTGCGGCGGGCGCGCTGGCAGTCTTCATACCGGCGCCCCAAACCACGCCCCCCCCCCCGCCGTGATGGCCATGGCCAGGGC
>NZ_QAIM01000045.1:0-4953 GCF_003061035.1 Acidovorax sp. HMWF018 | reverse complement strand
CCGCCGCTGGATGGACAGCCTGGCCGGCGGCGAAGCCGATCTGCGGCGGTTGTGCGAGATGACGGAGGGCAGCATCGAGGAACAGGCCGGCTTATCGGCCCATGAATCCAAGACCTGGTTGGTCGCGCGCTGTGCGCTGCCTACCGATCGCCCGCTTGCCAGCACCCTCAACTACTACCAAGAAATCCCCGAGTACATCGCCGGCTTTGGCGCGATGTTGCTCAAGGCCTGAAAACTGAACAGAAGGAAACACAATGGAAAACCGAATTGCACAGTGGGCAGAGCGCCTACGCACGGCCGAAGAACACAAGGCCCCCATCGATCCCTTGCGCGAAGAGATTGGCGCAGATGCGGACGGAAGCATCGCCTACGCCATCCAGCAAGCGAACGTCGCCTATGCCGTCTCCCAGGGCCGCCGTATCGTGGGCCGCAAGATCGGACTGACCTCGCCCGCCGTCCAAAAGCAGCTTTGCGTCGACCAGCCGGACTTCGGCACGCTGTTCGCCGACATGGTGTTTGGTGATGACGAAGAGGTGCCAATGGCACGTACGCTGCAGCCCAAGGTCGAAGCCGAGGTCGCACTCGTGCTCGCCAGTGATCTGCCACGCGTGGACACCACCCTGGTCGAACTCATTGCCGCCACGGCCTATGTGATGCCGGCCATCGAGATCGTGGGCAGCCGCATCGCCAACTGGAACATCCGCTTTGCCGACACCGTGGCTGACAACGCATCCAGCGGGCTCGTTGTGCTTGGCGGCGTTCCGACCAAGCTCGATGGTCTGGACCTCAAGATGTGCGCAATGACGATGACCCGCGGCACTGAAACAGTCTCCAGCGGTAGCGGGGCCGCTTGCCTGGGCCATCCCCTGAATGCTGCCGTTTGGCTTGCTCGCAAGTTGGCAACCCTGGGTCAGCCGTTGCGCGCTGGCGACCTGGTCCTTACCGGTGCATTGGGCCCCATGGTCGCGGTCAATGCAGGCGACCGCTTTGAAGCTCACATCGAGGGTGTCGGAACGGTACGGGCGCGCTTCTCCGCTGCGTGAGCTGCGTTCACTCCCAGCTCCTATCTACCACATCGACGGCGACAGCCGTTGTAACGCACAAGGAACAGCAATGACCCGCAAGCTCAAGGCCGCCATCATCGGCAGCGGCAACATCGGCACAGATCTGATGATCAAGATCATGTGCCACGGCCGGAACATCGAAATGGGTGCCATGGTTGGCATCGACGCGGCCTCGGACGGCCTGGCGCGCGCCGCGCGCCTTGGTGTAGCTGTGACCCACGAGGGGGTGGAAGGCCTGACCCGTCTTCCCATGTTTGCGGATATTGACATCGTGTTCGATGCAACGTCTGCCGGCGCCCACGTCAAGAACGACGCACTCCTGCGCAAGCTCAAGCCATCAATCCGCATTGTGGACCTGACGCCCGCGGCGATCGGCCCGTACTGCATACCGGTGGTGAACGGCGCGGAGCATCTGGACGCTCCCAACGTCAACATGGTCACGTGCGGCGGCCAAGCCACTATCCCGATGGTTGCCGCGGTATCGCGCGTGGCCAAGGTTCACTACGGCGAGATCGTCGCCAGCATCTCCAGCAAGAGCGCAGGCCCTGGCACCCGCGCCAATATTGACGAGTTCACCGAGACCACCTCCAAAGCCATCGAAGTGGTGGGTGGTGCAGCCAAGGGCAAGGCCATCATCGTGCTCAACCCTGCAGAGCCACCGCTGATGATGCGCGACACCGTTTACACGCTGAGCGAGCTGGCGGACGAGGATGCGATCGCCAGGTCCGTAGAGCGCATGGCTTCAGATGTGCAGGCCTATGTACCCGGCTATCGACTCAAACAGAAGGTGCAGTTTGATCGCATCGAGAGCGACAGGCCGATCCGCATTCCCGGCGTGGGTATGAGCATGCATGGGTTGAAGACCTCCATCTTTTTGGAAGTGGAAGGTGCTGCGCATTACCTGCCCGCCTACGCAGGCAACCTGGACATCATGACCAGCGCCGGCCTGCGCACCGCTGAGTCCATGGCCGAGCGAATGCTCGAAGCCGCACACGCCTGAAGGAATCCATCATGAGCAACGATCAATCTAAAAAGATCTACATTTCCGACGTGACGCTGCGTGACGGCAGCCATGCCATCCGCCACCAGTACAGCGTAGAACAGGCAAAGCAGATTGCCAAGGCGCTTGATGATGCCAAGGTGGACTCCATCGAGGTCGCCCATGGTGATGGCTTGCAGGGAGGCAGCTTCAACTACGGCTTTGGAGCGCACACCGACATCGAATGGATCGAGGCCGTAGCGAGCGTCATCAAGCACGCAAAGATTGCAACGCTGCTGCTGCCCGGGATCGGCACTGTGCACGACCTGAAGGCCGCCTATGACGCTGGCGCACGTATTGTGCGTGTCGCAACCCATTGCACCGAGGCCGACATCTCCAAGCAGCACATCGAATATGCCCGCCATCTGGGCATGGAAGCGGTTGGCTTCCTGATGATGAGCCATATGACCACGCCCCAAGCGTTGGCACAACAGGCCAAGCTGATGGAGTCCTACGGAGCTACCTGCTGCTACGTGGTGGACTCTGGCGGGGCCTTGAGCATGAACGATGTGAAAGAGCGGTTCCGTGCTTTCAAGGACACGCTCAAGCCGGAAACCCAAACCGGCATGCACGCGCACCACAACCTGAGCCTGGGTGTGGCCAACAGCATCGTTGCCGTTGATGAAGGTTGTGATCGCGTCGATGCCAGCCTGGCTGGCATGGGTGCCGGTGCGGGAAATGCCCCGCTGGAGGTTTTCGTTGCCGCAGCAGCGCGTTTGGGATGGAGCCACGGAACTGATCTCTACAAGCTGATGGATGCTGCAGACGACATCGTGCGCCCCCTGCAGGATCGCCCTGTGCGCGTGGATCGGGAAACCTTGGCGCTGGGCTACGCGGGCGTCTATTCAAGCTTCCTGCGCCATTCCGAGGCCGCGGCGAAGAAGTACGGCCTCAATACGGTCGACATCTTGGTCGAGCTTGGCAAGCGCCGCATGGTGGGCGGACAGGAAGACATGATCGTCGACGTCGCCCTTGACCTGCTGCGCACCAACTCCTCATCGTCCCCGGCTGCCCACGCCGCTTGACTGAGCCCGCCGACTCATTCGATACCGAAAGATAGAAAGAAATCTCATGACCACAGCAGCTAGCGCAATCTCGGAAGCGTCGACCAGCCGCTTCGTGCGTATCAAGGAAGCGGACCTCGATCTCCAGCTCCACTACAACGACGCCGGCAGCGGCGATGAAACCGTGGTCATGCTACACGGCTCCGGTCCCGGTGCGAGCGGGTGGGCGAACTTCAACCGCAACGTTGAGCCGTTCGTCAATGCAGGCTACCGCGTGATCCTGATGGACTGCCCGGGCTGGAGCAAGAGCGATCCCATCGTCAGCAACGGATCGCGCTCTGAACTCAATGCACAGGCCCTCAAGGGGCTGCTGGATGCAATCGGCATCGATAAGGTGCACCTCGTGGGCAACTCGATGGGAGCGCACAGCACGGTCGCCTTCGCGTTGGCGAACCCTGGCCGCATCGGCAAGCTGGTGCTGATGGGCGGTGGAACGGGCGGCGTGAGCTCCTTCGTGCCCATGCCGACGGAAGGCATCAAGCTCATCGGCGCCTTGTACCGGGACCCGACAATCGAAAACCTCAAGCGGATGATGAACGTGTTCGTGTATGACACGAGCAACCTCACCGATGCACTGTTCCAAGCGCGTCTGGACAACATGCTCGCTCGCCGGGATCACCTGGAGAATTTTGTCAAAAGCGCTGAGGCCAATCCCAAGCAGTTCCCTGATGTCGGTCACCGCCTGGGCGAGATCAAGGCCCCGTCTCTGATCATCTGGGGCCGCGACGACAGGTTCGTGCCGTTGGATACCGGGCTGCGCCTGGTGGCCGGCTTGCAGAACGCTGATCTGCACGTCTTCAGCCGCTGCGGCCACTGGGCCCAGTGGGAGCATGCCGAGAAGTTCAATCGCATGGTGCTGGAGTTCCTCCAGCGCTGAGCGCCCGGCTTACGCTTTCTTTGAGTGAAGTGAGCCAGGCACTCCTGGCACCGCTGCCGCTGCCAGCCTGTGGCTGCGCGGCGGCACCCGTTCGATAATAAAAGGAGACAAGATGTCAAAGATGATGCGTGCGGCTCGTCTGCACACCGAAGGCAAACCGTTTCAGGTCGACAGCGTCCCTGTGCCCGATGTTCGGCCAACGTATGTGCTCGTGGAAGTGAAGGCTGCGGGGGTTGTTCCCAACCTGCGCAATGTGGTCACCCACTACTCGGAATAGTTTCCGTTCTTGCCATTGCCAAAGCTGCCGGCGATCTACGGCCTCGATTCCGCAGGCGTTGTCGCGGCGGTCGGAAGCCAGGTGCGCTTTGGCATCAAAGTGGGCGATCGGGTGTACGTCAACCCGGGCCTGTCCTGCGGATCGTGCACCGCGTGCCGCCGTGGTGACAACGTGAACTGCACCGCCTATACATTCCAGGGCTACTTTGGGTTTGGTCCTGGCTCTCAGCAGATCTTTGAGGACTATCCATACGGTGGCTTTGGGCAGTACCTGACTGCCCCCGCGTCCAATCTGGTTGTGTTACCAGAGAGCATCAGCTTCGAGCAGGGCCTTTCGAGACGGAAGTACTCGGCTTTCAGGGTGCCGAAGAAGCTTTCGATCACCGCGTTGTCAAAGTAGGTGCCCTTGCGGCTCATGCTTTGCTCGACTCTGCTTCGCACGAGCATCGCTCGGTAGTGCTGCATCTTGTAGTGCTAACCTTGGTCGGAATGCACGATCAGGCCTGCGAGGCGTTGTTGCATAAGTCAGCGCCAGAGGCACCTCAGCCGCCCAGTTCTTGGTAACCTCAAGCCATGAGCAAGCCTGCGCGGGCGAGGTACCGCACGACGAACTGGACCGAGTACAACGCCGCC
>NZ_QAIM01000441.1:0-4881 GCF_003061035.1 Acidovorax sp. HMWF018 | reverse complement strand
GGGGCCACGGAGGACGGGGTAACGGTTTGCATCCGCTTATTGTGCGATGTTGGCGGGCGGGCGCACAGTCCCCGATGTGTTCATGGTCGCCACCTGGGCACGGCCATTGCTTGGGTACCCCTATGTCCACCCACGTCCTGAACCTGCCCGCCGGTGCCAGTGCCCTCTGGCAAAACCGCCTGGGGCTGCTGCTGGAGTCCACGGGCGAGGGCGTGTTTGGCATCGACCTGGCGGGCAACTGCGTGTTCATCAACCGGGCGGGCGCACAGATGCTGGGCTTTGCGCCCGAAGAGGTGATGGGGCGCAACATGCACGCGCTCACCCACCACAGCCACCCTGACGGCAGCCCTTACGCCGACAGCGACTGCCCCATCTTCAACGCGTTCCGCCAGGGCTTGCCCTGCCGGGTGGACACCGAGGTGTTCTGGCGCCGCGATGGCTCGGCGTTTGCCGTGGAATATTCGAGCCACCCCATTTTGGAAGGCGATCAGGTGCAGGGTGCCGTGATCGCCTTTGTCGACATCACCAGCCGCAAGCGTGCTGCCGATGAGCTGCAACGCGCGCACGATGACCTGGCCCGTGCCAATGACGAGCTGGAGCGCCGCGTGGCCGCGCGCACCCAGGAGCTGTCGCAGGCGCTGGCGCAGCTGCGCGAGCTGTCGGCCTACTCGGAGCAGGTGCGCGAAGACGAACGCACCCGCATCGCCCGTGAGGTGCATGACGAGCTGGGCAGCCTGCTGGTGGCGCTGAAGATGGATGTGAACTGGCTGCACAAACGCCTGGGCGAGCAGGGCGAGCGCACGCCCGAGGCCGCGGGCGACATGCGCACCCAGATGCGCTGCAAGTGCCAGAACATGAGCCGCCTGATCGAAAACGCCGTGGACAACGTGGGCCGCATCATCACCGACCTGCGCCCCAGCATCCTGGACCACCAGGGGCTATGGGCGGCGCTGGAGTGGCAGGCACAGGAGTTCGTGCAGTCGGCCGAACTGGAGCTGGCGTGGCAGATGGAGGTGCCTGCCACCTTGCACTTGCCCGAGCCTGCCGCCATCGCTGTGTTCCGCATCTTCCAGGAGATGCTGAGCAATGTGGGCCGCCACGCGCAGGCCAGCGCCATCGACATTGCCATCGACGTGCAGGACGAGATGCTGCAACTGCGCGTGCGCGACAACGGCGTGGGCGCCACCCGCCAGGCCCTGGAGGCGCCCACCGCCTATGGCGTGATGGGCATGCGCGAGCGGGCGCGGCAGCTTGGGGGCCGGTTGAGCATCACCAGCGAGCCGGGGCAGGGCTCGTGCCTGCAATTGCTGATTCCTCTGGAGCTGTCATGAATTCCGTGGTTCGGGTGTTGATCGGTGATGACCACCGCATCGTGCGGGAGGGGCTCAAGCAGGTGCTGGGCGACCCGGCCAATGGCCTGCCCGAGATCACTGTGGTCGCCGAGGCCACCCAGGGCAGCGAGGTGCTGGAGCTGGTCGCCGCCCTGCAAGGGCCCACGGGAACACCGGGGCTGGACCTGGTGCTGCTGGACATCGCCATGCCGGGCATGGACGGCCTCGAAGTGCTGCAGGCGCTGCGCAAGGCCTGGCCTGCGTTGCCGGTGCTGATGCTCAGCACCTACCCCGAGCGGCAATACGCGGTGCGCTGCATCCAGATGGGCGCGGCGGGCTACCTGCACAAAAGCGCCGATCCCGACGACATGGTGGCCGCCGTGCGCAAGGTGGCCGCTGGCGGGCGCTACCTGACGGAGGCGACCGCGCAAGCCCTGGCAGGTGCACTAGAGCGCACCGGGGTGGTGCGTACCGCCCAGCAGGGCACGCCCGCCGGGGTGGACGCGCTCTCCTATCGGGAGCACCAGGTGTTCCGCCTGCTCACTGCCGGGCAGAGCGTGAGCGAAATTGGTGCGCAGCTCAAGCTCGCGCCCAACACGGTGAGCACCTACCGCGCCCGCATCCTCGAAAAGACCGGCGCGCGCAACGATGTGGAGCTTGCGCTGCTGGCGCGTGGCGCACCGGCAGAGTGAATTCGGTGCGTTGCACGACCGATTTGTAGTGCTGGCCCTACACGCTGTAGACACCACACCCACGAATTCATGACAGCGGGCCGACACCGGCAAAAACTGGCCCGCGCTTTGCGTAACGCCTGGCACCAACTTCTTCGAGGTGTGCCATGTCCGAATTCTTCTCGCCCTACGATGCCGACCGCCCGTTGATGCTGAAATGCAGCTGTGGCCGCGACCACACGGTGGCCGACCACCACACCGAGGTGTCGGCCGATGCCGCCGCAGCCACCCTGCGCCAGCGCAGCGAGACCCGTGAGTTCGAGCTCTACAGCAACGAGTTCATCGAAGCCACGCTGGTCAAGGCGCTGTTTCCGCAAGACGCGGTGCGCCGCCGCTTCATCAAGGCGGTGGGCAAGGGCACGGCCATGGCGGCCATCGCGAGCGTGTTGCCTGTGGCCAGCATGCAGGCCATGGCGCAAGAGAAGCAGGGCGCACTGGAGAAGACCAACCTCAAGATCGGCTTCATCCCTATCACCTGCGCCACCCCGCTGATCATGGCCCACCCGCTGGGCTTCTACAGCAAGCAGGGCCTGAGCGTCGAAGTCACCAAGACGGCCGGCTGGGCACTGATCCGCGACAAGATGATCAACAAGGAGTACGACGCCACGCACTTCCTGAGCCCCATGCCGCTGGCGATCTCCATGGGCCTGGGCTCCAACGCCACGCCGATGAACGTGGCCACCATCCAGAACGTGAACGGCCAGGCCATCACGCTCAGCCTCAAGCACAAGGACAACCGCGATCCCAAGAACTGGAAGGGCTTCAAGTTCGCGATCCCCTTCGAGTACAGCATGCACAACTTCCTGCTGCGCTACTACCTGGCAGAGGCGGGTTTGAACCCCGACACCGACGTGCAGCTGCGCGTGGTGCCACCCGCAGAGATGGTGGCCAATCTGCGTGCGGGCAATATCGACGGCTTCCTCGGCCCCGATCCTTTCAACCAGCGTGCCGTGTTCGAGGAAGTCGGCTTCATCCACCTGCTCACCAAGGACCTGTGGAACGGCCACCCCTGTTGCGCCTTCGGCACCAGCACCGAGTTCATCCAGAAGAACCCCAACACCTTTGCTGCGCTGTACCGCGCGGTGCTCACCTCGGCCGCGATGGCGCGCGACCCAGCCAACCGGGAGCTCATCGCCAAGGTGATTGCGCCCCAGGCCTACCTGAACCAGCCCGAGGCCGTGCTCAACCAGGTGCTCACCGGCAAGTTTGCCGACGGCCTGGGCAAGATCCAGAACGTGCCGGACCGCGCGGACTTCGACCCCATGCCCTGGCAGAGCATGGCCGTGTGGATGCTCACGCAGATGCAGCGCTGGGGCTACATCAAGGGCGATGTGGACTACAAGCAGATCGCCGAAAAGGTGTTCCTCATCACCGATGCGAAAAAGCAGATGAAGGCGCTGGACCAGAAGGTGCCCGAGGGCGCGTACCCCAAGTTCAAGATCATGGGGCGCGAGTTCGATGCGGCGAAGGCGGCCGAGTACGCCAAGAGCTTCCCCATCCGCAAGGCGGCATGACATGACTCCCGCCAAGAACCTCAACCTGCGCGCGGGCCTGTTGTCCGTGCTCATCTTCCTGGCCCTGCTGGGGATCTGGTACATCGCCACCGCTTCTTCGGGCGCGGGCAACAGCACGGCTGGCATGACCGCCGAGCAGATCGAGTACGCCAAGATGATGGGCAAGGACCCAGGCGCCAGCGCCAAGGGCAGCGGCTTTCCCACACTGGCAGAGATGGGCCGTACCGTGTGGGGGCACGTGTCCAACCCGTTCTATGACAACGGCCCCAACGACAAGGGCATCGCCATCCAGCTCGCGCATTCGCTGGGCCGGGTCGCGCTAGGGTTCGGCCTGGCCTGCTTGGTGGCGATACCGCTCGGTTTCGTCATCGGCATGTCGCCGCTGCTGCGCCGTGCGTTCGACCCGTTCATTCAGGTGCTCAAGCCCATCAGCCCGCTGGCGTGGATGCCGCTCGCGCTCTACACCATCAAGGACTCATCGATCTCGGGCATCTTCGTGATCTTCATCTGCTCGGTGTGGCCCATGCTGGTGAACACGGCGTTTGGCGTGGCATCGGTCAAGCGCGAGTGGCTCAACGTGTCGGCCACCCTGCAGGTCAACCCGCTGCGCAAGGCCTTCCTGGTGATCTTGCCCGCCGCAGCGCCCACCATCCTCACGGGCATGCGCATCAGCATGGGCATTGCGTGGCTGGTGATCGTGGCGGCCGAGATGCTGGTGGGCGGCACGGGGATTGGCTACTTCGTGTGGAACGAGTGGAACAACCTGTCGCTCACCAACGTGATCTTTGCCATCCTGGTGATTGGCGTGGTGGGCATGTTGCTCGACCTGGCCTTCGGCCAGCTGCAGAAGGTGGTGACCTATGTGGAGTGATGTCGCCCAGCGCCCGGCTGTTCCAGCCCCTCTTGCCACTGACGCCCCGCAACGAAAGGCCTCTGCCGTGACCCAAGGCTTCCTCCAGATCGACCGGCTGAGCAAAGCCTTTGTGCCCGCCAAGCCCGTGTTTGCCGATGTGTCGTTCACGCTCGACAAGGGCGAGTTCGTCTGCATCATCGGCCACTCGGGCTGCGGCAAGACCACCATCCTGAACGTGCTGGCGGGGCTCGACACCGCCACCTCGGGCACCGTCATCATGGGCGGGCGCGAAGTGGCCGGCCCCAGTCTGGACCGGGGCGTGGTGTTCCAGAGTCACGCGCTCATGCCCTGGCTCACGGTGCGCCAGAACATCGCGTTCGCCGTGAAGTCGCGCTGGCCCGACTGGAAGAAGAGCCAGGTGGATGCGCATGTGGAGAAGTTCGTGGCGCTGG
>NZ_QAIM01000440.1:0-9342 GCF_003061035.1 Acidovorax sp. HMWF018 | reverse complement strand
GAGCTTGATGTAGAGCTCAACGGCTCGGATTCGGTCTTCGTAGGAATACATGAACTACCTTCTAGTAGTCCAAGTTTTCGTCCGCACCCCCACTAACCCCCAGTGGGTCACTTCTGCGTGGAAATCAACAGCCAGCGGGCTCTTCTGAGCGCCCTCCTCCCCCTCGGGATGGCAAAAGCGCCTTTTTGCTCAAGTGCGAAGCACTCACGAGTGAGAAAAGCGGTTGAACTCAACAGTCGGTTGTAGGGGGCAGAGCGCACGCAGCCTGACCCCGCTTTCGGGCGGGGCATGTAATCCAAACAAATCACACTTTTTGCCCTCGGTCCTGCGCGATATACTTGCAAGGCCACCCCTGGGCGCGCGCCGCTTGCGGCGTTGGGGGTCTATTGAGACCATGGCCTGATCACCATTTACAAACCCTCGATCCTCTTTCTGGACCGGTGGAGCTTTGCGAATGCGCCCTCCCAAGCTTTGGCCCGAAAGCGCCAAGGCAGCTCCATCGTGAATGAAGGAGTTCGAATGAAGTTGTATGTCAACGATGGCGCCGTTTTTGCCGCCAATGTCAACCTTAGCCAAGCTGCCAAGAAGGCAAAATCCCTGAAGTACGTCGAAACCGTTGAGGAGGGCGAGAATCTGATCGCCCAGCTGCTCGGACACCGCGACTTTTTCGAGGTGCGACATCTCGCCAAGAAGGGCGCAGCCAGCCGCAACATTGCGCACCTCGACGAATTTGCTATCTACGACCTGTTGCACAAGAAGTCCGTGACCAAGGGCGAACCGTTCCCTAGCGATCTGCCCCGCCAGTTCAATCGTCCCTGGAAGGATCAAGCCCTGCAGCTTCTGGATGTGGCGCTGGCCAACTGCAAGCCAGACGAACTGGATTTCGTGGCTCTTATGGGTAGTCCTGGATCTGGCAAGACGATCCTCGCAAAAGCCCACAGCCTCAAGACAGGTGGCTACTTCATCGACGCGGACCTGTACGCGTGGTGGGCAAAACTCTCACCTCCGCGTAACGTTGCGCCGGCAAACTATCTGGACCGCCCAGCGAAAACGCCCACAACGACCGGCACCAACGCGCGTTTCGTTGCTGCCCGCGAGTGGCAGGCAACCGGTATGGACCAGCGCACCGAGGCCAAGGCCTCAGGAGTCTTTCGTGTCCCTGAACTCGGCTTCCCGATGGATGAGATTGAGGTCATGGAAAGCAATTCTCCGGCTCGGGCACTGGTGCGCAGCAGCCCAACGGTGATCGCCTTCGGGTCTCTAGATGCCGTACAGAAAGCTCTTGACAACGCTTGGCATGCGTACATGGGCGACCCAGCCAAAACCGCCCGTCTGAACTGGGGTGTAGCCCACGTGGTTTGCTTGGACGACATGACAACGCACACGCTGCGCCGTAAGTCGGGATAAGCATTCTGGGGGTCCGGCATATGCCCGAGCCCCCTCCTCAGCTCCAAGGGTCCAGCTTCACTTAGCTGTCTGCCGCGTGCCTGATGAGCATGCAAACCGCCTTGTAGCTCTCCATCACCAGAAGCGTGCGGGCCCCTTGATGCACTCCGTGACCAGAGCAGGTTTCATTGAGCGTCAACTTCGTCTTCACACCCGCCGCGTAATTGGCGCTTGCCACATCGACCACCGTGGCGATCAGGTCCACCTGCACCAGCGCGCTACGCGGTACTACCAGGTCATCGCTGGAATCGTTGACGACAGTCAGGTCGATGCGGGGAGTCGGCATGTTGGGGCGCTGTCAGACCATCAAGGTCTTGCCAGTCTTGTTGGCCATATCGCCCATGCTACTTGATGGCCCTGAAGGAAGTCACACACGGGCATGCCCTGGCGCTCCCCCGAATAACACACGGGCCCATGGCCCGCAGTCTCACTTTCCGGTTGCTGGAACGGGTGCATAAACGCAAACCAGAGGCCGGAGGAAAGTGAGCCCGTTGAACAGATGACAGTGGCAACTCTCGGGGATGTGGCCATCATCTCCGACGGGGGGGAGCAGTATCTACGCGCAATCAACACAAAGGGCATGAACCGCGACACGCTGGCAGACAACTTCATTGGTGCAATCCAGGCTGAGCCTTCACGGCATCCCCTGACCTTCCAAAACCCATATCCCGGTGGTCATACGCTGGCTTGTCTCGCAACACACGACTGTTTGCTGAGCCACGTTGTGCTTTTCGGGGTCTTCTACGCCACGTTCATAACGCGCAATCCATCGGGTTATGGCGGCGACTCCAGGGTGTTCTTCATCAACCCGGCATCTAGGGAGGACAACGCCAGCGACTTCAGCCGCGAGGTTGCCGCAGGGCGAATCAAGGGCTTGGGGAGACCTACTTCGCCCAGCGCTTGATGCGGGCTACCAGTCGCGCGATTTCTGGAGGCTCCAGTGGCATTGAGGGAGCAAGTTCGAGACACCTTTCAAGGGTCACATACCCTCGACGCAAGAGCCCCGTGCAATACTCCTGATCCTTCGGCCTGGCTGCAGCCGCCTTCGACATGAAAAGGTCTTCAACGTCCAAGCACCAGCCAATGAAGCTGTCGGTATTCCCGTTCTGCACCTTCCATAGCCGTTCCTCCCACCCCTGGGGCAGGACTGCAGTCTCTGGGCCCACGCCTTGGGCATAAAACCCGTTCGCAAGGTGAAACTCGGAACCCTCGCCCAGCACCCCTTCGATCTTCTCCGCAAGCTCAGGCGCGTACCTGGGATAAATGTCAGCCTCTGCAGACATCTTGAACTCGGGGTCTGGGTAGGGAATCTTGCCCAGAATGGACTGGCTCCCGATCACAACGAATTCGTACTCTTCGGTGATCGCACCGCTCGCCCGGATCAGATGCTCCAGTTCGTGGCGATTCATGGAAGGGGCCCTTCCGCACCGAGAACAATCCCCTTCTTGAGAGTTGAAACATGACTCAAGATGCTTTCGCGATCCTCTTTCGAGAGCAACGTGGGCAAAGGAGACGCCTGGCGTAGCTCCTGCGCATGTCTCGAACGGCCCAAAACCTTGCTCCACTTCTTCGCCATGAGGATCTTGAGCCACTCTGCGTAAAGGGTGTGCGAATGCGTATTGCCACTTTTCATCCAGCGATTAACAGTCTCCTTGGCTTCCTCGATCAGCTCGGGATTGGCCCGCACCCGCTCCACCGCCTTTTCGTGAAGAACCAGGCTCAACAGATCCTGCGCCTGATGCCGCTTGTTGTCCGCGCTGACCATGATTTGAACCTGAGGCGCTGGTCGATGTGACCGGGCCGCCGCCGTACCAGGCTGCGCTGGATAAACCATATCTCCCGCCAAAAATGCCAAGTCAGCGGCCACGCCTAGAACACCCATCACCCGCAGATAGGTGCCCATGGATGGGCCTGGATCGCCAGCTTCCACCGAAGCGAGTGTCATGCGGGAAATGCCAGCGCGTTCAGCCATCTCGACCGTGGTGAGCTTTCGCGCCTTGCGCAGTCGGCGCAGGCGATCACCCAGCTGCAATAGCAACTGCCGGTGAAGGACGAGAGAATCAGAAGGATCGGGTTTCATTTGGCTAGAATTTTATACAAACTAACTATCAATGTCCATATTTCTAGCCACATGAAAAGGCGCGACCACATAGCTAATGCGACGACAAAGGCTCCTGCTCAATCAACCTTTTGTCATGACATACCAACGCACATGGCCCTCAGGCGGCTGGGGCGCGTCTGGTAACTCGACTGCAGCCACAAGGCGCTGGACCAGCCACATGACCTTCCGGCCCGAGCAAGAGGACCCTTGGCAAGCTTATCCACCACACCATCGTCCCGAATGCCCAAAAGCGGCTGCGGGCACCGCACTGAGCCCCCAACCATGGCGATCTGGGTTCCCAGCGAAGATCGCCCTTGCCCTGCCCTTATCCATGTGGGGCCTCACAAAGATGGCCTCGAAGTCCTCCACAGCCTTCGGACTTGGGGCCATGCGCGTAACGGGCACCTGCGGCTGTGGGCCCGACACAGAGGTACCACAAATGGCCGTCCAGCAGCGCAACGGCAATAGGGATGGCCAGATGCATCTCTGCCCGTAGTTCCCGCTTTTCATGGCATCACGAGAACGTCGCCAATCCGAAAGGACGTGGGCGAAGGTCAGGGACATGGATTCTCCGAATCGGGTGCGGTCGGCTGGCGGTACGTGAGGGTTTGTTTCAGGGGTGCGCGCAATCAGGCATAGGGGTGCCAGGGACACCCCGCATCACCTGCGTGCTCACGCGGTACTGCGCGCCGCGCTTGGTCGTGAGCACAGGGGCGTAGCTGTAACCGCCGCTGTAGAAGCTAGATGGCAGTTCGGCCAGGGAGCCCCCGGCCCGCAGAGCGCTGAGAACCTGGTCGAGTCCAGCAGATTTCATTTGGTGGGGGCGCCACGCTCACCCAATCGTCCTCTACATGGGTATCCTTCGATGCGTCAGTCGTTGCTGGCGCCCCGTTCTGTGGGCCTCTGGGCTGCTTGATGACTCTTATTGCAATTCAATAGCCAATTCAAAGCAGTACGGCAGTTGCTTTGTCAATTTCGATGAAGGAACTGAACCAGCCCAATTCAGCATTTGGATAGCGTCCAATTCGGCATTCAACCCATTCACGGGCTTCCTCTGCTGGGCTCACTTGTCGCTAGGCTTGGGGGGCCTTAGCAGCCGGGACTGGCAAGCGGACGCGTCTGAGCATGTCCGCAATCACGATCATGCGGATGGAGCGCAGGAGCTGGCTTTGTGCGCCGACAGTTTCGCGGGTGGGCGTGCCGTTTGGCCCTGTGGCGTCGCGCATAGTGGCTTCCAGCTTGTCGGCGATGTCTTCTGCGGCCTTATCCAGCTTGCTCACGATCTTGCCGATCTCGCGCGCGGCAGTGACCTTGTTGAGCCCCAGCTCCATGCCGGTTTCAAGGAGCTTTTGGAAAGTCACTTCAGCAAAGAAGGTCGCTCCTGCAACGGGAGTGGCCAGCTTTTCGTTGGGCCAGACGGCATCGCCGTCGCTGTAGACCCGCGTGTGATACACCGCCGTACACAGGAGGTCGTAGAAGGGGGCCACTCGCTTACCCTCCTGATCCACCAAAAACGAGATGTTCTTCAGGTGCGAGTCCGAGTTGCCCACCATCGTGTTGAAGATGATCCAGCGGAACACCTCCAAGCGCGCCACCACTTTGTTTCGACACTGGTCGATGAGTTCGTTGAGCTTGGGGAGGGTGGCGCTCGTGTACTTGTTGAATGCAGGCTCATTGAGCAGCTGGATGCCGTCGAGCGCATGCACGCGGTCGGGTTCGATATGCCCAGGCGTGCGGTCGAAACGCTCGATGATGAACACTGGCTCCGGGAGGTACAAGTGCCAGACACTGGGCACGGTGAGCCCCAACCGAGCAGCCAGCAGCATGGTGAACGTTTCGTTGATCACTGAGTGCGGATAGCCCTCGGCCGTCGAATTCGGCTTGAGGATGTGGGTGGATGGCGTGCCTTTCAGGGGCTCGCTCAATTCCTGGCTCTTCGGATCAAAGAGAACCACCATCTTGTGCTGAGCCCCGGCCAGCGACATGCGCTTGGGGGCATCCTTGTTCAGAGACGCCCTCGGCAGGTTGCGGATGCGTTGAGACAGGTCTTCCCAAGTGAGCGGCTGCATGCCTTTTTCAGGCTGCGGTGCGCCCTCAGCCTGCAGCACCAGGGCCCCAGCCGACTCCATGCCCATGCGCTCCAGCATGCCGAAGGCATCCGCGGATTCCACGTTCACCTCTTTCGCCAGCACCTGGCGCATCAGCTCCTCGGGCAGCAGGTTGTCAAAAAACCATTGCACGGGCCGCGACGATGAGCCGTCCACCTGCCAGTCGGTGGATAGCGGAAGAGACGGGGCCAGAGGGAATGCGCCGGGGCTTGCCAACCAGGTGCCGGCATACTGGAACGCCCAGATGTTGTCGGCATCGCGCAGCGTGCCCACCAGTGCTCCGTTGATGAGGACTTGGAGCGTGCGGGTGGTCATTCACGCACCTTTTTGATGATCATTTTGTTCTCGGTGCTGGAAAGGAGAACCATGTTTGATTTGGGTAAGAAGTGCTCAAAGGCCCGCTTCACAGCGGATGCCTGCGAATCTGGCACCTCCAACAGCACCCGGATACCAAGCTCATCGAGCACCTTGAGCACGCGCCCGAACTGAATGGTGTCCTTGCCCTTCTCCAGGTCGCGCAGGAACACATGGCTTACCCCAGGCACATCCTCCTGACGAATACTGTTGACCTTGCGCATAGCGCGGATGGCCACACCGACGCTCTCAACTGACGTTACCTGTATCTGCATGTACACGCTCCTGAATCTCAATGATCGCTTAGGTTTAAGCCATTATGGACCCTGGAAGTAGTCAAACGCAACGATCTATTCGTTTTTGACCATCACCAGTGGGTTTGAGGCTTAAAACTAAGCGCACCATTCGATTCTGACCTTCAATACATCGTTGAAGCTAGTCTTCGAAGCGAGCGTTGCGAATTTCTAGGATAAGGCTAACGGCAAGCATCCCGGATGCCACCTCTGCGGGAGCTGGTAGCCTGTCATTCTCGAACGCCCCACAATGCTGTGCACCGTCGAATCGAGGAGACAGCGTGAAAGACTGGGGACACCTTTGATCTCGCGCGTCACATTTATCGAATGACGAGTAAGGCGCTCTTCCTAGATCCAGGTACGGTTCTTGTCCCGCTCGTAGGTAACTCTTAACGACTCCCTGCTCACTGTTGCTCAGTCATCGGGAACCAGTTTCTGATGTCGTCGTAATCCTGGTGAGCCCCAAGGATGACAACCGAATCGACGTGGTGTTCCTGGGTGTTCAGGTAAGGGACATTGATGGTGCTGCCCTCCACGAGCTGGCACAGCAATGCGTCCTCATCCATGTTCAGGAGAAGCCTGCATTGAAGGGGGCGGCTTGAGTAGATACCACAGACATCATCCTTCAGGAAGGTACAGGGCTTGCCAAACGCTTCCTGCGTCGCCGCCTTGTAGCTCTCGCTGTCCTCATCCACGTTGGCCATCGTGTACTTCCCTGCCAACGGGTTCATCGGCGCACCGGTTTCCTTGGCGATGACCAGTGCCTCGGCTCTGGAGATCATCACGGCGATATAGCAGCAATGTGAGCAACCCTTGCGGCATGCGGCCAACGGCGCAGCACTGCCCGTGACGCTATCAGCCGCCTTGCGCAGCCATGTCACCCGCTTGGCCACAGTGCCGGCCTTGGCAGCTTGGTCGAGGAGCCGGGATTCCTGCCTGCGATCCACACCTTTGAGCGTCTGCAGCTTGGCCTCCACGCGTTCGCGCAAGCCTTCCCATCGGCGCTCGATGCGCCCCATGACCTCGGGGGCGGAGGTTTGAACCTGCCCACCGGGCACGACGAAGTCACTGTCGGTCTTCATGGCTTTACCCCAACTCCAATGGGTTCGATGCCTTCATCCAGCGCGGCACAGCCAACATGACGGTGAAGGGGCAAGTTGGGGGCTCATGTGCGGATACTTGGAGTAGTTGGCGCGACTGATGCCAAGAACTGGCCTTCCACCGCTCCAGGATCAGTTTTCGATGAGAAAGTAGCTATCAACCTCCCGACTGCCGTCTCTTCCTTGAGGTGAGCGAACAATTGGAGATCTACAGCATGTTCACGCTGCTCGGCTTCAAGGCGTAGCTTTAGATCCTGTTGCAGCTCGCCCAGGTCATCCAGCACATTGAGCTCATACGGCACGTAGGCGCAGTCGTCCTCGCTGCCCAGGAAGGCACGCGCGCACCGAGTGTCGCATGTCGACAGGGCCGACAGGTCCTTGGGGGACACACTACCTTGCTCCATACAAATTCATCAATCTGGCCATTCACGCATACGGTGAAGGTTTCCTGAGCGTAACCAAATTGGGCCATAGCCACATTGGCGTTAGGGAGAAATAGCTCTGACTGGTTGACTGGTCGCGAGCCCTGCAAGCACGCTTTAGAACCCGTTAGCCCCCAGACTTTCCGCTTCCATTGCCGCCATAGACGGTCGTCAAGCCCTTGGCTCCAACTTCCAACTGCTGGTTTTCAGCGTTGACGTTGCGCAAATTCTTGATGACGAGCAACTGGATCCCGATCTCAGCCTGGATCGGTACCGGTATCCGGCCTTCGGCAAGAGGCAAGGGCTCCTGTTTCTCTGGATCAGGTATGCCATGTGCCACCTTGAGCAGCGCATGAAGGTCATCTTAATCAGCGGGCGTAAGCACATTCTTTACCAGCAAGAGCGCCGCTCCACCAGGCCTGGAGCCCTTTTGTCCAAGCCCATAGTTTCCGCGTCGTCAACATGACCTCTCCTGACTTGTCAGTCATACGATTTCAGTTAATCCATTGAGGCTGGATCTATTGGGTGCTCAATGGCGTTCTCAAACGTGAGAAATTGCCAAGGGGGCGGACATAGAGAAGACTGGCACGCTGGACGGGGAAAGCATCTTCGTGAGGACCGCCTGAATAGAGTCGCCGCGTCCGCTGCGCTCCACAATCTGCTGAAGCTCGCCCACCATGGTCAGCCCCCAAGAAGCCGCCTTCCCCTGATGGGTCAATAGCGTTGGTTACTTCGAGCCCCACGGGGTCTGGGCCCAACGCATCACTAAGCGTGCTCGTACCCTCCTTGGGTCGATGCAATCTGGTTCCTCGGTCAGTTCAATGCACATGATGACCTGAGTTACAGACGATCGTGGATGTCTCGAGCGCCGGGGCTTTGCCCCAATGATGCTCTTCCCTTAAACCACCGCAAGCTCTCAATTTCGACGTTATCCAAACAACATTTCAAAAAAGCCAGCTCTGCATTGAACATAGCCGCATAACCACACCGCCCAGAACTTTCAGCGCTGAAAGTTCACCCTCGCCCCCGCACTCAATAAAAAACACAAATTAGAAATTTTACAAAAATACAATGCACGAACAATAAATTTTACGCACCAACAAAACCGCGACACCCCACCGATCACGCACTCCCCCACGGGGTCCAACCTTCAACCCTCAGCACCAAAAGCCCCGCAACCAATCGCACCAAAACATCGCCGCCCAAACATAGCGCGCACCAGGCAACACAACACCAAAAGGCCGATCAACAACCACCCCTGACTCAACTTTCAGCGCTGAAAGTCAAGCCATAGCAACGATCAAAGTAACACAGAAGTCGTTTTGCAAAAACGCATGTGCGATAAAATAAACAGCATTTTCATTAATTTGTTATTGAATTTCATCTGAGTTTGATACAATCCCCTTCGCGGAGAATCCGGCAAGACTTTCAGCGCTGAAAGTCTGCCAACCTATCAGGAGCAGGCAATGACAGCAAAAGTGGTCACCGTGTTTAACCAAAAGGGCGGGTGTGGAAAAA
>NZ_QAIM01000044.1:0-3927 GCF_003061035.1 Acidovorax sp. HMWF018 | reverse complement strand
ACCCCCATGAGACCCGGACACGCACTCGTCCTCTTTTCCGGAGGTCAAGACTCCACCACCTGTCTGGCCTGGGCTCTGGAGAACTTTGCCCATGTCGAAACCATCGGCTTTGACTATGGCCAGCGCCACCATATCGAACTGCAGGCACGGCAGACGGTGCTGTCATCGCTGCGCGCACAGTTTCCACAGTGGAACACCCGGCTGGGCGATGACCACATGCTGGACCTGGCGGTCCTGGGCCACATCAGCGACACGGCGCTGACGAGCGACACCGAGATCCAGATGACCGCCGCCGGCCTGCCCAACACTTTTGTGCCCGGGCGCAACCTGCTGTTCTTCCAGCTGGCGGCCGCCGTGGGCTACCGGCGTGGCCTGCACACCCTGGTGGGCGGCATGTGCGAGACCGACTTTTCGGGCTACCCCGACTGCCGTGACGACACGCTCAAGGCGCTGCAGGTCGCGGTGTCGCTGGGCATGGGACAGCGTTTCACCTTCGATACCCCGCTGATGTGGCTGGACAAGGCCGAGACCTGGGAACTGGCCCGGGCCCTCGGTGGGCAGGCACTGGTCGATCTGATCGTGAACGACTCGCACACCTGCTACCACGGCGTGCGCGACACGCTGCATGCGTGGGGCTACGGCTGCGGCACCTGCCCGGCCTGCGCGCTGCGCAAAAGCGGCTTTGAGCGCTGGAGCGGTGCCACGACCGCCTAGTCCCAAAGTCCACGAAGATGGGGGCAAGAACCATGCATAAACCTATGTTATTTTTGCATGGTTTTGACCCCTGTCTGACAGACAAACCGGCGGCAGATTCATAAAATTGACATCCCAGCCGACCCGCGGAATCCGTGGAACTAGCCTCCACCCGTGGGGCTGACACACGCTCCCGCCCGCCGACTGAGCACGAAAGCCGTTTTTTCAAAGGCAGCGCTCAGCACCGCAACTGCGCCAGGCCTCGCCGTGACCCGCCCGGTCCGCTTCCTTTGAAAAAACGTTTTTTCAACTTAGGAAGCTCCCCGATGAACGCACCCACGATGCAGGGCCTGAATCTCAACGCCCCCGCTTACGTCAAAAACGCCCGGCTGCTCGCCTGGGTGGCCGACATGGCCGCCCTGTGCAAACCCGACAGCATCTGCTGGTGCGATGGCTCCAAGGAAGAGTACGACCGCCTGTGCCAGCAGCTGGTCGATGCCGGCACCTTCAAGAAGCTGAACCCCGCCAAGCGCCCCGGCAGCTTCCTGGCCTGGTCTGACCCATCTGACGTGGCCCGTGTGGAAGACCGCACCTACATTTGCTCGGCCGCCAAGGAAGACGCCGGCCCCACTAACAACTGGATGGCTCCCGCTGAAATGCGCGCCACGCTGCAGCCACTGTTTGACGGCTGCATGAAGGGCCGCACCATGTACGTGGTGCCGTTCAGCATGGGCCCACTGGGCAGCCACATCGCCCACATCGGCGTGGAGCTGACCGACAGCGCCTACGTGGCCGTGAACCAGCGCCTGATGACCCGCATGGGCAAGGCCGTGTACGACGTGCTGGGTGTGGAAGGCGAGTTCGTGCCTTGCATGCACACCGTGGGCGCGCCCCTGGCCGAAGGCGAGAAGGACACGACCAGCTGGCCCTGCAACCCCAAGGTCAAGTACATCGTGCACTACCCCGAAACACGCGAGATCTGGTCCTACGGCTCGGGCTACGGCGGCAACGCGCTGCTGGGCAAGAAGTGCTTGGCCCTGCGCATCGCATCCACCATGGGCCGCGACCAGGGCTGGCTCGCCGAGCACATGCTTATCTTGGGCGTGACCAACCCCCAAGGCAAGAAGTACCACGTGGCAGCGGCCTTCCCCAGCGCCTGCGGCAAGACCAACTTCTCCATGCTGGTGCCGCCCGAGGCGGGCTTTGCCGGTTGGAAGGTCACCACCATCGGTGATGACATCGCTTGGATCAAGCCCCATGCCGATGGCAAGATGTACGCCATCAACCCCGAGGCTGGCTACTTCGGCGTGGCTCCCGGCACCAACATGCACACCAACCCCAACTGCATGCGCAGCCTGGACAAGGACGTGATCTTCACCAACGTGGCCCTGACGGACGACGGCGACGTCTGGTGGGAAGGCATGGAAAAGGACACGGGCAAGCTGCCCGACCACCTGATCGACTGGCAAGGCAAGGACTGGACGCCCCAGATCGCCAAGGAAACCGGCGCCAAGGCCGCCCATCCCAACTCGCGCTTCACGGTGGCTGCCACCAACAACCCCGCACTGGACGCCCAGTGGGACGACGCCAATGGCGTGGCCATCGATGCCTTCATCTTCGGCGGCCGTCGCTCGACCACGGTGCCGCTGGTGACCGAAGCCCGTAGCTGGACCGAAGGTGTGTACATGGCTGCCACCATGGGCTCCGAGACCACTGCCGCTGCGTTTGGCGCCCAGGGCGTGGTGCGCCGCGACCCGTTTGCCATGCTGCCGTTCTGCGGCTACAACATGAGCGACTACTTCCAGCACTGGCTCAACATGGAAGGCAAGATTGCCGCCACCGGCAAGGCGCTGCCCAAGGTGTTCTGCGTGAACTGGTTCCGCAAGGACGAGGCTGGCAAGTTCGTCTGGCCCGGTTATGGCGACAACATGCGCGTGCTCAAGTGGATGATTGACCGCATCGAAGGCCAGGCCCAAGGCCAGGAAACCATGTTCGGCGTGGCCCCGCAGTACGCAGAGATCAACTGGACGGGCCTGGACTTCAGCGCCCACAAGTTTGACGCCGTGACCAGCATCGACAAGGCGGCCTGGGCCGAAGAGTTCAAGCTGCACGATGCACACTTCGAACAGCTGGCCTACCACCTGCCAAAGGCGCTGCTCGATACCAAGGCGCAACTGCAAAAGCGTTTGGCAGTCTGACGCTGCGACATTCAGTCAAGGAAGCTGACCATTCAAAGCCGTCCCGCCCTTGCGGGGCGGCTTTTTTTTCTCGTGCGGGCACTGCAAGAACACACTGCACGCGGGGCGCAACGGGGCATAAAAAAAGCCGTGGCGTTGGCCACGGCTTTGAATCGGAGTCTCTGCGCAGCGTGCGCCGCGCAAAATGCTTCAGTAGTACTTGCGGATGCTGTTCACAGTGGGAATGCCCATGGCATGGTTCAGTTCAGCCATGATCCGTGGGTCCTTCAGGGCGACTTGCCAGGTGCGCTGATCTTCAGCAGCGCGGCGACGGCTTTCAGCCCATGCCAGCGCAGTGCCGCGCAGCGCAACACCGGCGCGGCGGGCGGGGCTGGTCAGGAGCGCCAGGGCCGCAAAGGCCACGAGCCACAGCACCATCCAGGCAGCCAGCAGGTGGCCTTCGGTCCAGGTGTCGATGACTTGGTTGGCCACCACCAGCAGCGCGGAGACCACGGCGGCCAACAGCAGGGAGGCTGCGCCACGCGCGCCGTCAAAATGGGCGGCAGCGCTCTTCAGAGCGGCGGCTGCGTTTTCGGCCCGGACAACGCCGGGGTGTTCGGTGGGGTACTCAACGTGTGCAAAGGCGGTCATTTCGGTTTCCCTTTTCTAACGCTTGTGGCGAGATTGCCGGGCGATGGGGTGATATTAGGGTTTACCCTTTGCATGTTCAAGTTTATATTTTGAATCATTGATATTCATATCAGTGATGAATATGCTCTCGGGTGACCATGACTCCCCTGAACTTCCGCTCCCTGGACCTGAACCTGCTGCGCGTCTTTGACGAGGTGATGGCAGAGCGCAGCCTCACCCGGGCTGCGCACAAGCTGTCTATCACCCAGCCGGCCGTCAGCAATGCCATGCGGCGCCTGCGCGATGTGGTGGGCGATGAACTGGTGGTGCGCAGCGGCCAGGGGGTGGAGCCCACGCCACGTGCGCTGGCCCTGTGGCCGCCCGTGCGCGAGGCCCTGGCCCATTTGCAGGAGTCCCTGGCGCCGGG
>NZ_QAIM01000439.1:0-6034 GCF_003061035.1 Acidovorax sp. HMWF018 | reverse complement strand
GTGTACTGCGCACGCACTTGCTTGTCACTCATTGCTCAACTCCTTGTCGGTATTTTCAACAAGGGTTAAGAACTCCACTTTTCAGGGGCAACCTCATACCGAAGCTCACTCGGAAAATCTCCACGGCTTCGTGCGGCTGCACCTGCATGCTCAAGCCAAGAATCCACTTGCTGAAGGATCGCAATGGCAAGTGGCCGCGCCTGTTTCTCCGCTGCTGGGTGGACGGACCGGATTCCTCTGAGGACTTGCCGAATCAGCGGCCCTTTGGTGGGATCGGAAAATCCGTGGTCGGCGTGCCAGCGCGAGAGCGCTGCCAATCGCTGACGCAGCGTGTTGATAGAAAGCGTTGCCGAGTAATCGGCGAGGTACCGTGCGATGGCATCCGTCGTCGTTGGGAGCACACCCTGCCATTCACCCTCGAAGTGACGAACCGCCGAAGCGTAGCTGCGGCGCGTATTCTCTCGCTCCGATGCGGCAATCAGTTCTTCGAGCTTCCCCATTCGTGCAATTGAGTAGTTCTGTGCATGGATAACGGATAAGTATGCCTTTGGTTTCGGCTATGTGTGCGAATGCCGTGACCCGCCGTCTTCAGGTCGAGGTCGTGTGCGGTACCCATCATGACCTTACAAAGCTAACGTTTACCGGGTCTCTTTCTCCGCCGTGAGCTTGTCGTCGCTCACCAGCGACTGCAGAACCAGCGCGATCGCCCCGCCTACGATGGCCATGTCGGCGATGTTGAAAGCCGGCCAGTGCCAGCTGCGCAGGTGAAAGTCGAGGTAGTCGATGACCTGCCCTCGGACTGCGCGGTCGAACGCATTGCCTAGAGCGCCGCCCAGAATGAGGCTGTAGGAAAGAGCCTCCAGCCTGCGCTGCGGCCGCAGCAGCATCCACATGAGCCACGTAGACGCCGCGAGCGCGATGGCCAGGAAGAACCATCGCTGCCAGCCACCCGCCCCGGCGAGGAAGCTGAACGCTGCGCCGGGGTTGAGAACGTGAACGAGGTTGAAAAAGGAAGTCACCTCATGCGACCACCGCAAGGGGGTTGTCATCTCTATGTAGGTCTTGGCGGTTTGGTCGCCTGCGAATACAACAATCGCCAGTGAATACCACTGCGCTATGCGATGGGGATAGCTCATCAAATTCTTCTTGGGTTCAGAAAATTCCGGCTTCGGTATGGGCTCGGCGGGAACGGCCGCACCCAGACCGCAGCCGCGCACAGCGGCAGCAGCACCGTCGCGTTGCCGGCAGTCAGCACGGCGTTGGTCAGCAGGCCCCTGCGAACAACAAAGGCGAGCCTCCGGTTGGGCCCGATCGATGCCGTCGGCCAAGCGCAGCGCAGCCTGGAAGCCGGTCTTCACCGGGCCGCTCCCGCGACCGGCTGCCCCCTGGCCACACGGTGGGCCAAGGGAGCCACCAGCGCGACGCAGGCCCAACCCAGCGCAAAACCTGTAATCACATCCGCTGGATAGTGCGCGCCCAGCACGATGCGCGACCAGCCTACTGCCACCGCGAACAGCAGTACACCGGTCCTGCCTGCTTGGCCCAATACGGGCCAGAGTGTGGCCACCACGACGCCCATGTACATGGCATGGCCGCTGGGCATGGTGTATTGGCTATCTGGTGCAAAGGCAGCGCGATATACCGAATCGCCAAGTAGGACGAACGGTCGTGGCAGGGCGAACACTATTTTGGCGATAGCTGCGGCGGCGATCGCTAGGGGCAGCCCGAGCACAAAGCTGAGCAATGACACACTCAGCGGAGGTGCCGCCTGACGACCTTGTAGTCGCCGCCAAACCAGCAGCAAGACCACCATAGCCGGTGCTCCCCAGTAGCTGCCGACCGCGCTCAGGAACTCTGGCAGCCAGAGCCAGCCGTCGGGCAAGGTGCGGTGGATAGCCAGGAAGAGATCCACGTTGGCGCCGCCCCAGTCATACAGCCAATGTCTTGTGGAGTCAAAAGCCTGCATGTGAAGTCAGGCTCTCAGTTTCAGCAGGCGCAGCCCGTTGAAAACGACCAGCAGGCTCGCCCCCATGTCGGCGAACACGGCCATCCACATCGTGGCATGCCCCGTGAACGTCAGCGCGAGGAACACCGCTTTGATTCCCAGGGCCAGAACGATGTTCTGCGTCAGGATCGACGCGGTGGTGCGCGATAGCCGGATGAAAGTCGGAATCTTGCGCAGGTCGTCGTCCATCAGGGCGACGTCGGCCGTTTCGATCGCGGTGTCGGTGCCGGCCGCACCCATGGCGAAGCCGATGTCGGCACGCGCGAGTGCGGGCGAATCGTTAATGCCGTCGCCCACCATGCCCACCTGGCCGCCGCCGCCGATCAGTCCCTCGATGGCCTTGAGCTTGTCCTCGGGCAGCTGGTCGCCCCGTGCTTCGGAGATTCCGACCTGGGTCGCAATGGCGGCGGCCGTGTGCTGGTTGTCTCCGGTCAGCATCAGCGTGCGCACGCCCAGCGCCTGCAAGTCGGCCACAGCTTCACGGCTCGTTTCCTTGACGGTATCGGCCACGGCGAAGATGCCAAGCACGCTGTCATCGCCGATGAGCAAAATGGCCGTCTTGCCCTGGCGTTCCAAGGTCTCCAGCTGCGACTGAAGCGCCGTTTCGCTCAGGCCAAGCTCCTGCGCCAGTCTGTGGTTTCCCATGCTCAACATCCGGCCAGCGATACGGCCGCGCACCCCGCGGCCGGGCAACGCCGCGAATTCGTCGACTTCGAGCAGTGCGACGCCATCCCGCTTCGCCTTGCGGGCGATCGCCTGTGAGACCGGGTGGTCCGAGCGGTCGGCCAGGCTGGCGGCCCAGGCGGCAACCTCCTGTTGGTCGCCGACGAGGGACACGAAGTCAGTCTGTTCGGGTTTGCCATGGGTGAGCGTGCCGGTTTTGTCCAGAGCCAGGGCCTTGAGCTTGCGTCCGCCCTCCAGGTAGACGCCGCCCTTGATCAAGATGCCGCGTCGGGCGGCAGCGGCCAGGCCGCTGACGATGGTGACGGGCGTCGAGATGACCAGGGCGCAAGGGCAAGCGATCACCAACAGCACCAGCGCCTTGTAGATCCAGTCGAACCACGCGCCGCCGAAGGCAAGCGGCGGAACGACTGCGACCAGCACGGCCACCGCGAAGACGGCCGGGGTGTAGACCCGGGCGAATTGGTCGACGAAGCGCTGCGTGGGCGCGCGGCTGCCCTGCGCCGACTCCACCGCATGGATGATGCGTGCAAGGGTCGAGTCGCTGGCGCCCGCGGTCACCTGGTACTCGAAAGAGCCGGTCTCATTGATGGTGCCCGCGAACACCTGATCACCTTCGACCTTCTCGACAGGGAGGCTTTCGCCGGTGATGGGCGCCTGGTTGACGGCCGACTGGCCGGCCGTGATCAGCCCGTCCAGCGCGATGCGTTCGCCGGGTCGCACCCGCACGACTGCGCCCTTGGCCACTTCCTTGGCCCGGACCTCCGTCCATGAGCCGTCGGCCTGCCGCATGGTCGCCATCTCCGGTGCCAGGTCCATCAACCCGCGGATGGCATTGCGGGCCCGGTCCAGGGATTTGGCCTCAATCACCTCGGCCAACGCAAAGAGGAACATGACCATGGCGGCCTCGGGCCAGTGGCCGATCGCCATCCCGCCCGTTACCGCAATGGACATCAGGGCATTCATGTTCAGGTTGCGGTTCTTCAGCGCGATCCAGCCCTTCTTGTAGGTGCTGAGGCCGCCTGTGAAGATCGAGACCAGGGCCAGCACAACCACCGCCCAATGGTTGCCGTCATTGACCCAGTACACGCCTTCGGCGAGCACGGCCGCGATGCCGGATACCGCCATCGGCCACCAGTTGGTCTTTTGTGCGGGTACCCCCGAATCGCGTGGCTCGTCGCTCTTCTGCACCAAGGCTTCCATGCCCAGCGACTCGATCGCTTCTACCGCTGGCTTGATCGCATCGGGTGTGTGCCGCAGTGTCAACGTGCGCTGCATCAGATTGAACTCGAGGCCCTGCACGCCCGGCATGCCTTGCAACTTACCGCGGATCAGGCTTTCCTCGGTCGGGCAGTCCATCTTGGCGATGCGCAGCAGCGTAGTGACCGTCTGAAGGTCCTGCCGCTCGGCTCGCATGCCGATGGAAGCGAGTGCCTTCTCGATGGGTTCCGTGGAAGGTAGGGTGTGCTGGATGCCCAACACCCGTTGCATCAGGTTGAAGTCGAGCGCGGTCACGCCCGCCTCCTTGCCCAGGCGTGCGCGGATCAGCGCTTCTTCCGTCGGGCAATCCATGTTTTCGATCCGGTATGTCACGCGCTCCCCGGCCGGTGTAGTGGGAGCCGATGCTGGCGGCAGTAGCTGCGCGGTCGGGGGGGCGATGGGGGCAGGACCAGTCGCCGGCCCGCAGTTGCCAGCAGTCTGCTCCTTGGCCCGCATGCCGATGGACGCCAGGACCTGCTCCATCTGCGCGCGTGCCTGCGCAAGGTGCTTGACTGACAGCGTACGCTCGCGCAGGTCAAAGCCCAGGTCCCGGACTCCCTCGATCGATCCCAGGTGCGCGCGAATGAGTTTTTCCTCGCTCGGGCAGTCCATGTTCTCGATGCGGTAGGTCGTCAGCACAGCGGCCTCAGGTACAGCCTGCGCTTTCATGCCAACCGAATTCAGCGTCTGCTCCAGGACATCCGGCGAGACCTGGCTGTGCGAAACGGTCAGCTTGCGCTGTGGAAGATCGAACTCCAGCCGCTCGACGCCCGGCATACCCTCCAGCGTGCGCCGCACCAGTGCCTCCTCATTGCGGCAGTCCATGTTGCTCACATGAAACACAGTGGTTTCGGTGGACGGCTTTTCCTTGGCACAGCCCGTTGGTTGACTATTGCCGCCGGAGCAGCCGCAGGAATTGGCAGGGTCTTTGTTCATTGGGATGGCTCTCCATTGCAGGGTTTCCCCCGTATGCCATCATTGGACAACCTCTAGTTGCTAGAGAGTCAAGCTTTTGCGGAGAAGAACATGTTGCGGATCGGTGAATTGTCGAAGAAGGCGGACTGCCTGGTACAGACCGTGCGCTTTTACGAGTCCGAGGGCTTGCTGCCCGAGCCTGCGCGCAGCGAGGGCAATTTCAGGCTGTACGACGATGTCCACCTGCAGCGCCTGCTTTTCATCCGCCGCTGCCGGGCCAAGGACATGACCCTGGCTGAAATCCGACAACTACTGAACTTTCGGGACCGGCCGGAGCTGGACTGCGGCGAGGTGAATTCGCTGGTGGACTCCCATATCGCCCAGGTGCGGACAAAGATCAAGGAATTGCGGGAGCTGGAGCGCGAGTTGACCGATCTGCGGCGCTCCTGCGATACCGCCCGGACCGCGCGCGAATGCGGCATTCTCAACAGCTTGGGCGAGCCCGCCTGAAGTCAGGCGAGGCGCTGTGGAGCCGGGACGGCTGGCAGCGCCTGCTTATGGGCGGTGCGGCGGAAGGCCTGCACGATGATCTCGGCGCTGACGCCAAACTATTGACGGCAACACGCCAAAACCGTGCAGGCTAACGCCTGCACTTCAACAAACTAGCCTCCACCAAACCCGGTGTGATTCAGTACGTTCATTGCTCGCCATGGCGCAAAACTCCCACGAGGCAGGATCGATCTGAATCCGCAGCGTAGCCGATGTTCAATGCAGCACATTTGCGACCAGGACCTCTTGGCTACCAATGCTATTTGGCTCGTGGATCTGGCCTGAAAATCCTCCCGAGGAGTATCCGTCGATCCATTCGGGGTCGATCCACTATTGCCCGCCGATGATCACGGTGCCGATGACGATGAGGCTCTGACCTGTGATCTCAACCCACGATTGGGTGAACGCATGAAGACCCAGTCTGACAACCGGGTCAGGCAAAGGGGGCGGCGGTGAACGATAATGCTTGTCATTCTTAGTTGGACTGTAGAATGAAGCGATTGCTATTGATTCTGTGGGTTGGAGTGTGTTTTGTGGCCTCTGCCGCCGCGCAGACCCCTCCGGCAGGAGCCGACGAGGGGCCGCGTCAGCTGTGGCAGCTCTTGGACTACGTTGCCGTGGACT
>NZ_QAIM01000438.1:0-5255 GCF_003061035.1 Acidovorax sp. HMWF018 | reverse complement strand
CTTCGGTGCGGTAGAAGCAGTTGACAGGGCAGACCGCCATGCAGGGTGCGTCGCTGCAGTGCATGCAGGCCACCGAGATGGACTTTTCACCCGGCACACCGTCGTTGAGGGTGACCACGCGGCGGCGGTTCACGCCCCAGGGTACTTCGTGTTCGTTCTTGCAGGCGGTCACGCAGCCGTTGCATTCGATGCAGCGCTCTGCGTCACAGATGAATTTCATTCGTGCCATGTGTGTCTCCTTGCGTGGCGCGATCAGGCGCGTTCCACGTTGCAGATCGTGGTCTTGGTTTCTTGCATCATGGTCACGCTGTCGTAGCCATAGGTGGTGGCCGTGTTGACGGCTTCACCGCGCACCACAGGTGCTGCACCCTTGGGGTAGTACGCCAGCATGTCCGCCCCTTGCCAGCGGCCCGAGAAGTGGAAAGGCATCCACACGGTATCGGGTGCCACGCGCTCAGTGACGAGTGCTTGCACATTGATGCGGGCGCCGGTGGGAGAGCTGAGCCATACACGCTCGCCGTTGCGGATGCCCCGGTCGGCGGCCGTCTTGGGGTTGATCTCGACGAATGACTCCTGCTGCAGCTCCGCCAGCCAGGGGTTGGAGCGGGTTTCCTCGCCGCCGCCTTCGTACTCCACGAGACGACCCGAGCTCATGATGAGCGGGAATTTCTCGTGCACCTTGTCGGCCACGTTTTTCTCCTGCACGCTCTTGTACAGCGTGGGCAGGCGCCAGAAGGCCTTCTTGTCGTCGTGGGTCGGATACTTGGCCATGAGGTCAGGACGCGTGCCATACAGAGGCTCACGGTGCTGCGGAATGGCGTCCGGGAAGTTCCACACCACAGCGCGCGCCTTGGCATTGCCGAATGGATGGCAACCGTGCTTGAGGGCCACCCGAATGATCGCGCCCGTGGGGTCGGTCTTCCAGTTCTTGCCCTCGGCCTTGGCCTTTTCGGCATCGCTCAGATCGTCCCACCAGCCCAGCTTCTTGAGCAGCACGTGGTCGAACTCGGGGTAGCCCGTGGTGATCTCGCTGCCCACCGAATGGGAGCCGTCCTCTGCGAGCAGGTTGACGCCGTCCTTTTCCACGCCGAAGTTGGCGCGGAAGTTGCCGCCGCCTTCCATCACATGCTTGGAGGTGTCGTACAGATTGGGCGAGCCTGGGTGCTTGAGCTCCGGCGTGCCATAGCAGGGCCACGGCAGGCCAAAATAGTCGCCGCCAAAGTCGTAACCAGTCTCCTTGTCCTTGCCGCCCTTGGCCTTCAGGGTCTTCACATCGAACAGGTGCATGTTCTTCATGTGGGCCTTCAGGCGCTCAGGGCTCTGGCCGGTGTAGCCAATGGTCCAGACCGACTTGTTGATCTCGCGCAGGATGTCCTCGGGCACGGGCTCGTCCATGCCCTTGACCTTCTGCATCTTGTAGTTCTTGGAGAGCTCGGCGGCAAAGCCCAGCTTTTCGGCGAACTGGTGCATGATCATGTGATCGGAACGGCTCTCCCACAGCGGCTCGATCACTTTTTCGCGCCACTGCAGCGACCGGTTGGATGCCGTGCACGAACCACTGGTCTCGAACTGCGTGGCGGCGGGCAGCAGATACACCGCACGGTTCGGGTTCAAATCTTCGGCCTTGCCTGGCATGGCAGCCATCGCGGCGGTGGCCGAAGGATAAGGGTCCACCACCACCAGCAGGTCCAGCTTGTCCATGGCGCGCTTCATCTCCAGACCACGGGTCTGCGAGTTGGGCGCATGGCCCCAGAAGAACACGCCGCGCAGATTGGAGTCCTGGTCGATCAGCTCGTTGTTCTCCAGCACACCGTCGATCCAGCGCGACACGGTGATGCCGTTCTTGGTCATCATCGCGGGCGACGCATACTGCTTCTTGATCCACTCGAAGTCCACTCCCCACACAGCGGCGAAGTGCTTCCACGAGCCTTCAGCCAGGCCGTAGTAGCCAGGCAGCGAGTCTGGGTTGGGGCCCACGTCGGTTGCGCCCTGCACGTTGTCGTGGCCGCGGAAGATGTTGGTGCCGCCACCGCTCTTGCCCACGTTGCCCAAAGCCAGCTGCAAGATGCACGATGCACGCACGATGGCATTGCCGATGGTGTGCTGCGTCTGGCCCATGCACCACACGATGGTGCCAGGGCTGTTCTCGTGCAGCATCTTGGCGACCTTGAAAACCTGGTCTTCCTTGACGCCACAAGCCTCTTCCACCTTGTCAGGCGTCCACTTGGCCAGCACTTCGTCGCGCACCTTGTCCATGCCATAGACACGGTCGTTGATGTACTTCTTGTCTTCCCAGCCGTTCTTGAAGATGTGGTACAGCACACCGAACAGGAAGGGAATGTCGGTACCGGAGCGGATGCGCACGTACTCGTCCGCCTTGGCGGCCGTGCGGGTGAAGCGCGGGTCCACCACGATCATCTTGCAGCCGGTTTCCTTGGCGTGCAGCATGTGCAGCATGGACACCGGATGCGCTTCCGCCGCGTTGGAGCCGATGTACAGAGCGACCTTGCTGTTTTGCATGTCGTTGTACGAATTGGTCATGGCGCCATAGCCCCATGTATTGGCTACACCCGCCACCGTGGTGGAGTGGCAGATACGCGCCTGGTGGTCACAATTGTTGGTACCCCAGAAGCTCACGAACTTGCGCAGCAGATAGGCCTGCTCGTTGTTGTGCTTGGACGAACCCACAAAGTACACGCTGTCAGGACCGCTGGCCTTGCGCAGCTCCTGCATCTTGGCCGTGATTTCGTTCAGGGCCGTGTCCCAGCTGATGCGCTCGTATTTGCCGTTGACCAGCTTCATGGGATAACGCAGGCGGTACTCGCCATGGCCGTGCTCGCGCAGGGCTGCGCCCTTGGCACAGTGGGCACCCAGGTTGATGGGCGAGTCGAACACCGCCTCCTGGCGCACCCACACGCCGTTCTCGACCACGGCATCGACCGCGCAGCCCACCGAGCAGTGGGTGCACACCGTGCGGCGCACTTCGATCTTGCTGTCGCCGATGCCGACCTTGGCACCTTCGGCAGCGTTGGATTTCTTGACCAGCGTGAGCTGCGAGGCCGCGATGCCCACGCCCACTCCCAGGCCAGAGCGGCGCAGGAACGAGCGACGGTCCATGGTGGGCAGGGCCTGCGACAGGCCACGGCGCAGGCTGTGCACAAAAGGCGATACAGAGCCGTTGCCCTGCACAGAATGGGAAGACTTCTTGGTTAGCAACATGGCGTGCCCCGATGTCAAAGTTGGGTGGTCTTGTAGTACTGCTTCACGCGGGCAGACAGGTGGTAGCCACCGCCCTTTTCGGGTGCGACGCGCGCGGGCTCGGACACCACGGCCTCGGACGGCGCGACATGGGGGAGTGCCACAACGGCTGCTGCGGCAGCCCCTACGGTGGCGGCGCCGGAAAAGAAGCTCCGGCGGGAGGAATTTGGCTGGCTGTTCTGCATGCTTGTCTCCAGAAAGGCTGGCAGCTATGAAACGGAATTCATACAGTCTATGTCAGTGTGTAAAAACCCGCCATCGGGCTTTACAACTCCCAGTAACACACTCATCTTTTGTAGCGGCATATCGAGGGTTTACGAGCATCTGGAGGGCTCAATCCAACATGTCGAAGCCCTGGGTCTCCACCGACACAAAGGCCCGCGTGAAGTGCGCCACAGCCGCATAAAACCGTGCTTGCGGCTGTGCGGCCAAGGCATCGCAGAGCTGAAGAACCCAGGGCTGCAGATGCGTTGAAAAAAAATCACGCTGCGATGTCAGGTTGCAGACAGCTACATCGTCTCCAGCGATCAGGTAGCGCATGACCTCCAGCAGGTAGGCCACATGGTCCTCGGTCTCGGGCATGGTCTCGTCCCGCGCCAGGCCCAGCTGCTGCAGATCGGTACGCAGACGCGCCAGCGGCTTCTCGTTGAGAAACCCGCTGAGGTAGTGCGAGCCATACAAAAACACCTCGGGCTTGCCCACACCACCAAAGAGCCGGTCAAACTCCTGCGCAATGGCAGCATCGCTGAGCGCACGCGACGCCGCCACCAGTTGCTGCCAGGGCTCCTGCAAAAAGCCGCCATCGGCAGGCGCCTCCGTCACTGCCACCCGCAAGGCCGACAGCAGCTCCGGGCCGGGCGCTGCGTAGTACAGCTGCGACAACAAGCCATACAGCTCGGCGCGGGCAGTTTCTTCATCGAGCGCAGAGCTGCCGCCCAGGGGGGTCAAGGTGGATGGGGCACTCACAGGTCGGTCACTTTCGTCTCGTTTTGTGCGGAATACAGGTCAATCACGCGGCAGTCGCTGCACATCTTCAGCCGCTCCAGCGCCTCGCCCTGGAACATGGGGTGGCCCGACAGTTTGCCCAGCATGGCCTCGATGGCTTTCACCGTGCCAAAGGGTTTGCTGCAGCGCACACAGGCCCAGGGCTTGGCCTCGTTGAGCACACGCAGCTGTGCACGCTCGGGCGTGAGCAGCAGGCGCGGCTGCAGGGTGATGGCGTCTTCGGGGCAGGTGGTGGCGCACAGGCCACACTGCACGCAGTTCTTTTCGATGAAGCGCAGCTGCGGCATCTGCGGGTTGTCCTGCAGCGCACTGGCGGGGCAGGCGCTCACGCAGCTCAGGCACAGGGTGCAGCGATCTTTGTTGACTTCAATCGTGCCCAGCGGCGACCCCACGGCAGGCAGAGCAATGGCCGCAGGCCGCTCGTCTACGGGCATCGGGGCCTGCTCGATCAGGTGGTCGAGTGCCATCTCCAGCGTGCTGCGCTTCTCTTGGGCCACCGCAAAGCGTGCAGCCACGGCCGGGGTCTTCTGGCGCGTCTGGCCCAGGGTCTGCAGTGCAGCATCCAGCGCGGTGGGGTGGTTGGCACGCAGCAACTGCACATGGGTGCCGGTGTAGCCCAGGCCGCGCAGGATGACCTGCGCCACGTCCATTTGCGCCTGCAGGCCTTCGAGGTACTGCGGCGCTTCTTCATCGGTACTCAAAACCACCACCTGCGACGCACCATAGGCCATGGCGCTGAGCCACAGGTCCACCCCCGTACTCGCCGTGTGCCACAGCGCCACCGGAATCACGTTGGCAGGCACGCCGTGCGCCAGCTTCAGCTGAGCAGCACGGCCCAGTTCTTCCACCAGCGCCTGGCCGCGCTCCTGGCTGTGCAGCAGCAATACCGCATCCTTGCCGCCGGCGGCGGTGTAGGTGGACAGCAGCGTCTTGAGCTTGGTGCCCTGCTCCGTCGCACTGGGGTAGGCATAGGTCAGTGCGCCCGTGGGGCA
>NZ_QAIM01000437.1:0-2542 GCF_003061035.1 Acidovorax sp. HMWF018 | reverse complement strand
GACCCGAAGGCCGATAGAGGCCGGTAATTCTTCTTCGAAATTCAATCTTGGCCTCATTCGTGTATAGGACACAATCCCCAACGGTAAAACGCAGCGAATCGCCATTTTCAGGAGCGAATGACTTTGTCGTCTCGTGTTCCGTGTGGATCTTCTCAGCCCAGTCGTGATGGCTGCTCATTGGGCATCCTTTGAAGTAACAACGGCATCAAGTCCCAGCGACTCGACAACACACTGCGCAGCATACCGGCCAGCGTTATTCAACTGGCGCTGCCAGGCCTCGTTTGAAGGCGCCCAGCGGAACCCTCTGCCCTTGAGTATGTCTCGCGCAGCGCTGTCGGGCTTGTAGCCAAAAATCAGCATGACCCGATTGAGCGCCACATCCTCACGGTATGTCACGCCAGAGGCCAATACACGCTCAACGTCTACCCCCTGCATGGCATGCTCTATTTCTTTAATACGGCGTTCGATGCGGAAAATCTCAGCCTTGCTGTTGGCGAGCGCGTAAGAGGCAAAACCCATCCCATCACCAAAGTCAGGCCGGAGCAATACGCGGGCGTTCTCTTCCAGCATGCCTGTCGTTTTGACGATGGCTGCAACAGCCGCTGCCTGATCCCCTCTGTGCGCTCGAATGGCCTTATTGGCCGCAACCATGACCGCGTGCGAGTCCTTTGCAATCTTGAGCTTCGCCCGCAGCTTCGTCAGCGCCTCCGGGTCATCTGACGTTATGGCGCGGCCCACCGCGCGCGCTTGATCCAGCAGCTTCCCGGCCTTGTCCTCCAAGGCATAGGCCTTGCCCATGTCAGAGTGAATCTTTGCTCTGAAATTGCGGTCCCGTCCTTCCGAGTGGTGCCCCACCAAAATCGGTTGTCCCAGCGGAATGCTATCGGCTCGGGACTTTGCCGAGGCCAACACACGCCCCGCCTCTGCTTTGACGGAAGCGGATTGCCTCAGCAGGCGGTCACGCCGAATGTCTGCACGGCCACCATAAACAGTTTGGCGGGCTTCAATAATATCGCTCACACGGTTTTCGCTATTCATGGTGTGCCTTTCAGATTGAATTAAATATTAACTTCAAAACATGTTCAATAATTGAATTATATAAGCCACAATATTAACGTCAACCTATTTTGATTGACATAATGTTTTATTTTGTAAATCTCATGCAACGATAATAAAGATAGTTGTAATAAAAAAAACCCGCTGAATAGCGGGTTAAGTCAACACATCAAACTTCAAATATCAAGTAACAAATCTTCAGGGGATAGGACCATCAAAACACCATCGTAAAGCCATCGCACCAAAAATGCGCCAAACGAAATTAGGAGCATTGGCCAGAATTGGGAAAAGGCATTCTCCCATCCGCGCACCACCAGCATAATAACGAATGCAATTGACGCGAGCGAGATAAAAGCCTGCAACACAAGAACCACAGGCACCCGCAGCCAAAGCAGCAAATAAAACAAAATTACCCGCAAAACGGTTGTGAGTGCTTTTAACATGATGGCCCCTATGACATATCCTCATTGTGTCACCAGGGCGCATTTAATGATATAGGGGCAGCGCCCCTATTGCATTTTGTTAAGATTTAATCTTGCGCATTTCTTCAGCCAGAATCCACAATGCACGATTCAATTTAACGCTCTGGTCAATCCCGTTGACTTGGCGCGTTGTTGTTGGGCGCCCTACTTTGGTTCGGCCACGCAATCCGCCTTTCAAGAGATTTTCCTGAACGCGGTTGAAAGTCGTCCACATGTCATCCCGGCGATCTTCAAAACGGCGCGGCATGAGAATGTCGGCCTCAGTGACGGGCGCGGCGCCCTCCCCTTCGTCATACTTCAATGAGAGTGCAGCATGGGCAAATGCCGCCTGCTCGCCCTGGTTCAAGGTGATTCCCTGCATGGCTTCCCGCTGATGGGTAATGGCTTCAAAGCTATCCAGCACCTTAAAAGCGCCTTCGATCACCTCGCCAACCACATCACCGTTATGGCGGACGCGAATATCACTCGAAACCTCACCGCAGACCATCCCATTGTGGCAAACGAAGCGGAACATGCCGGCCAACATTTGATAGCTGCTGGTGCCGTCATGAGAGTTGAGCAGGATGATTTCGTTGGCTTCCTTGCCGGTGATTTGGTTTGCATGGCGCAAACGCAGCATGTGCTTTGTGTGTTCACGCTTGCCCTCGTTGCGCACGCGCGTCTGGCAAGCCATGAAAGGCGCAAAGCCTTCGCGGCGCAGCCCATCAAGAACGTCAATCGTGGGAATATAGGTATAGCGGGCCGAACGGCTTTCGTGGGCTGCATCGGCAAAGATCGAGGGAGCCACGGCGCGAATTTCGTCATTCGTCAATGCGCGGTTAGCAATGGAAACGGTGGAGTTACGGGAAAAACGGCTTGCGAGTTTCATGATTAATACCTTGATAAATGGTTGACTTGACTTACTTGATTATGATGACTTCTTTGTTCACCATGGACTCTATTATAGTCAAACCATTTTAAGCGTCAACCTATTTAGGTTGACATTGTGTATTAGTTTGTAAACC
>NZ_QAIM01000436.1:0-2213 GCF_003061035.1 Acidovorax sp. HMWF018 | reverse complement strand
GGTGTGGGGTTGGGCAGCTTTACGCAGTCCGTCTGGCGGCCTACTCGTCGTCCTCGTCCGCCAGCCCGTCATCCCGCAGGCGCCGGTCCAGCTTGCCGCGCAGCGCATCGGCGTCTTGCAGGAACTGGTCCACCGGCACCGCAGGGGCCACGCGCAGGGCGGGCGGGAACAGGCTGCTCATGTACAGCTCGTTGCCCAGCCGCATGCGGTTGAGCCACTGCGCGCCCAGCCACGACGGCACACCCAGCAGCACCACAGCCGCCATGGCCCAGGCCAGGCCCACGCGGCGGCGGGGAAGCACGGTGGCCAGGTGGGCGTACAGCGCGCCGGCCAGCACCAGCACCATCAGCACCGGGGCAAACCGCGACAGCGACTCCAGCGAGAACGTGAACGCCGTCAGATAGCTCAGCAGCTGCACCGCGTCGGCCACCAGCACTGCGGCGCACGCGATGCGCACGTGGCGCCAGAACCGCAGCTGGCTGCCAAACAGCTTGTTGGCCACGGACCACAGACCCGCCCAGGCCCCCACCACGGCCAGCGTGGTCAGCAGCAACAGGGGCAGCGACTTCAGGTATTGCGCGGCGTCGCGGGCCTCCAGCCACGACTCTCCCAGCCCGGCCAGCAGCACCAGCACCGCCAGCGCGGCCGTGGTGCCCACGGTGCGCCACGGAAACTGCGGCAGCGCCTGCTCCTCGGCAATGGGCGCATCGGCCAGGCGCAGGTGGATGTGGGTGTGGCCCAGGTCGACGGGCATGCCATCGGGCCAGTCAAAGCGTTCGCCCTGGGCATGCTGCTTGCGCTGCAGGCGTGCGCCGTTGCGTGTCTCCAGCACCTCGACCTGCACGGTGCGGGGCTCGTCCACCGCGCGGTCAATGCGCAGGTGCCGGGGCGCCACAAACGGGTCGTCCAGCACCAGGTCGCAGTCCAGCGCGCGGCCCACCGTCACGGGCCAGCGGGTGATGGGCGCACGCGCCAGCAGAGCGCCGTGGCGGTCAAACGCCTCGATCAGCCCCAGGGTGGTGGTTGGCATCGCGCTCATGGTGCGGCCTCCCAGCGAAAGGCCTTGAGGTAGTGGCTGGCCAGCTTCATGCCGTTGTCAAACGCAATGCCCTGCACATCCAGGCGGCCCAGCACGCCCCGTGTGGGCTGGTTGACTGAGGTGGCCAGCACCGTCATGTTGTACAGGCCGGTCAGCTTGCGGTAGGCCGACAGGCACACCACCGCGCGCAGCGGCACGCTGCCGGGGTCCACAAACCGCTCGGTGCATTCGGCCGCCGTCTGGTGGCGGTTGCCGCGTGTGGGCAAGCGCTCGTTGGCAAAACTTTGCGAGTACATGCGGGCAAACCGGGCGGCGCCCAGCGTGGGCGCGTTGTAGGCCTCGTAAGACAGGCGCACCGCGCCGGTGCTGAAGTCGCCCGCCACCACGTCGCTGTCGGCCTGGCATTGCGTGCGCTCCAGGTTCAGACCCGGAAAGGCCGGGTCGCGCCCCGATCCCCAGCACCGCGCCAGCGCATCGTCGGGCACGGGCAGGCGGTAGTTGCCGTGGCGCTGCTCGCGAAACGGCGCTTTCAAAAAGCGGTCTGTCAGCAGTTGCTGGTGCTCCATCAGCTGCCGCGTCATCTCGGCATGTGCGGCCTGTGTGATGGGCTGGGCATTGGCCGCGCGCTGCACCAGCGCCTGCGCAAACTCGGCCGGGATCAAGAAGCTGACCTGCTCCCCATCGAGCCGCTTGGCCACGTTGACGCCCAGCACCCGGCCTGCGTCGTCCACGGCGGGGCCGCCGCTCATGCCGGGGTTGAGCGCGCCGCCAAAAAAGATGCGCGGGTAAAAGCTGCGCTTGACCAGGCCGTTGTAGGTGCCCTCGGTCACCGCAAAGCCAATATCCAGCGGGTTGCCCAGCGAGTAGATGCGCTCACCCTGCGCCAGCGCATCGGTGGTGGGGCGAAAGCTCAGCACCGGCGCCGCTGCCGTGCGCCCCTTGGCGCGCAGCACGGCCAGGTCGCGCTGCACGTCAAACGCCAGCAGCTCCACCTCGCCCTCCTGCCCCTCCATCGTCACGTACACGCCCCGGTAGCGCTCGGGCTCCAGCGCCAACTGGCTGGCCACGTGAAAGTTGGTGACGATCAGCCCATCGGCCGACACAAAAAAGCCCGAGCCAATCGACGCCTGCGTGTTGGCATTGCGCAGCAGCGTGCGGATCTGCACCAGCTTGT
>NZ_QAIM01000435.1:0-1185 GCF_003061035.1 Acidovorax sp. HMWF018 | reverse complement strand
GCCGGAGTCTTGGGGCTCGCCATGGAGTGGCATGGGGCCGGACGGCGCCATGGTCAGGTCGTCGCTGCTGGGGAAGTCCAGATTGGCCACTGGAGGCGGCGCCATCATGGGACTCGGAGCGGTTTCCTGACTGCTCCACGCGGCCGTGGGCTCGTCGGGGATGCTGGGCAAATCCAACTCGGGGCGCAGCGTCTGTGGTTCGCTGGCTTCACTGCGGTTGTTGGCCGCAGCAGCCGCTGCAGCCGCAGCAAAACCACCGGCTGCAGCGGGCGGGGCGTCCGTCAGCGCGTCATCGGGCAGGTCCAGATCCAGGTCAAGGTCCAAGTCTGGGGGCAGGGCTGCGGCAGGGCTGCCTGCACCAGTGAAGGTGCTGGGGAACCCGCCCGGTGGCACGGAAGGCGATTCATCCTCGGCCATTCCGGGGCGGCCGCCAGGTTGGTACAGGCGGTTTTCGGGCTCCAGGTCACGCCCGAGTTCGGCAATGCGGTTCCAGTCAGGCCCTTCGCCTTGGGTCAGCTTGAACACTTCCCCTGCGACGGCCTCAAGGGCTTTGCGGTCCTGGCGCTTGGCGTAGATTTCACCCAGCTTGACGTGCACTGAGACGCGGCCCGGGTTGTGGCGCACGGCTTCTTTCAGGATTTCTTCGGCCTGGAGATCGCGGCCGTAGGCCAGATAAACGTCGGCTTCGGCCACGGGGTCCACGTCACCGCCGGCGTCCAGTTGGCTGGGTGAATAGGCCATGGACGAGCCGGTGGTCATGTCGCTGTTGGCCGTGTCTACACGCTGGCCGCCGCTGGCACCAAAAAACGAGTCGGGTTGAATGCGACTTTCCAGGAAGGAGCTGTCCACCCCACCGTTCTGTCGACGGCGCTGGACCAGGCGGTACGCGCCAAATCCGAGCAGACCCGCCACCAGGATGCCGCCGCCAATAGGCAGCAGTGGGTCGTCCATAAGGGTGGACAGGAAACCGGGCTCCTCGACGGGGGCCGGAGCAGGTTTGGGTGTGGGCGCTGGTTTGGGGGCCGGTGCGGGTGCAGACGCCTCCGTGGCGGGTGCCGAGGCGGCCGCTTCTGCTGCCACTGCGGTGTCTGGCGGGGTGCTCGCGGCCGCTGCGGGGGCGGATGCCAGGGCTTCGGGCGCCGGCGGCGCGGTCGGTGTTGCCGGGACGGCTGGGGCCTGCACAGC
>NZ_QAIM01000434.1:14511-14980 GCF_003061035.1 Acidovorax sp. HMWF018 | reverse complement strand
GGAGAGCGCTGCGCCGCGTTTGGCCACGATATCCTGCGGCGCAGCGCTCTCCAGCACGCGCCCTGCGTGCATCAGCGAGATGCGGTCGCAGCGCTCGGCCTCGTTCATGAAGTGGGTGGAGATGAAGATGGTGACCTTGTCGCGCCGCGCCAGCTCCACCATCAGGCGCCAGAAGTTGTCGCGCGCCATCGGGTCCACGCCCGAGGTGGGCTCATCCAGGATCAGCAGCTCGGGCTGGTGCACCATGGCCACGGCCAGCGACAGGCGCTGGCGCATGCCCAGCGGCAGCTTCATGGGCAGTGCGCTGCGAGCGGCCTGCAGGTCAAAGCGCTCCAGCATGGCCGTCACGCGCGTGGGCACCTCGGTCTCGGGCACGTGGAACAGCCGGGCATGCAGCACCAGGTTCTGCTCCACCGACAGCTCGCTGTACAGCGAAAACGCCTGCGACATGTAGCCCACGCGCCGCCGC
>NZ_QAIM01000434.1:12557-14496 GCF_003061035.1 Acidovorax sp. HMWF018 | reverse complement strand
GCCAGGCCTGCCCGTCGCTGGCAGGCAGCAGGCCGGTAAGCATCTTCATGGTGGTGGACTTGCCGCAGCCATTGCTGCCCAAAAAGCCAAAAATCTCGCCCCGCTGGATGCGAAAGCTCACGTGGTCCACCGCCACAAAGTCGCCAAACCGCATGGTCAGGTCGCGCGCCTCGATGGCCACGTTGGTGGCGTCGTCTGCCTGCGACCGGTCCAGCGGCGGAATCTGCACCGCCTGGTGGCCCCGGCGCTTGGCCTCGGGCAGCAGGGCCACAAAGGCCTGCTCCAGCACATCGTGCCCGGTGCGGGCCATCAGCTCGGCAGGCGTACCCGTGGCCAGGATGCGCCCCTCGTCCATCGCCACCAGCCATTCAAAACGCTGGGCCTCTTCCATGTAGGCGGTGGCCACGATGACGCTCATGCCGGGCCGCGCGGCGCGGATGCGGCCGATCAAATCCCAGAACTGCGCGCGCGCCAACGGGTCCACGCCGGTGGTGGGCTCGTCCAGAATGAGCAGGTCCGGGTCGTGGATGAGCGCGCAGCACAGGGCCAGCTTTTGCTTCATGCCGCCCGAGAGTTTGCCCGCAGGCCGCGCCAGAAAGGGGTACAGCCCCGTGCTGCGCGTGAGTTCGTCAATGCGGCGGCGCCGCTCGGCCGCGTCGTGCCCGAACAGGCGGCCAAAGAACTGCAGGTTCTCTTCCACCGACAGCGTGGGGTACAGGTTCTTGCCCAGGCCCTGCGGCATGTAGGCGATGCGGGGGCACACCCGGCTGCGGTGGCGGCTTTGGGCCATGTCGCCGCCCAGCACCTCCACGGTGCCCTGCTGCACCGCCCGCGCGCCCGCCACCAGGGCCAGCAGGCTGGACTTGCCCACGCCGTCCGGCCCGATCAGGCCCACCATGCGGCCGGCGGCCACCTCCAGGTCGATGCCCTCCAGCGCCACCGTGCGCCCGTAGCGCTGGCCCACGCCACGCAGGCGGGCCACGGGTGCCGCGCTGCCGGGGAGGCTCACTGGCCGGCCTTGACGGCGAGGTTGGCGGGCCACTCCACCGCAGGGTCCACCCGCAGCCAGGCCACGCCGGGCAGTCCGGTCTTGACCTGTTCCTGGTGGCGCAGCAGCAGCGCCTTGTCGATCTGCGCGCGCACGCGGAACATGAGCTTCTGGCGCTCGCTCGCGGTCTCCACCGTCTTGGGGGTGAACTGCGCAGTGCTGGCCACGAACGACACGGTAGCCGGGATCACGAAGCCCGGCGCGGCATCGAGCACGATGCGCACCTCGCTGCCCAGTGCTACCCGGCCCGCCACGGTCTCAGGCAAAAAGAAGGTCATGTACACGTCGCTCAGGTCCACCAGCTGCAGCACGCGCGCACCTGCGCCCACCACCTCGCCGGGCTGCACCACACGGAACTGCACCCGCCCGTCGCGCGGTGCCTTGAGTTCGCTGTCGGCCAGCTCCACATCAATGCGCGCCAGCGTGGCCTCAAGCGCACGCACATTGGCCTCGGCACTGGTCACCTGCGTGCGCGACGCGCCAATGCCCGCCTGTGCGGCCTTGGCCTGGGCCTTGGCAGCCGTCACAGCGGCCTGCTGGCTACGTACCTTGGCACGGTCATCGTCGAGCAACTGGCTGGAGAAAAAGCCTTCGCGCGCTAGCTGCTCAGAGCGCGGCAGGCGGCGGCGTGCGGTGTCTAGGTCGCTCTCGCGCTGGGCCACCACGGCCAAGGCGGCCTGGTAGTCGCTCTCGCGCTGGGCCACCTGCACCTGGGCACTGCTGATGGCCAATTGCGCCTGCTGCAGCCGGGCCACGGCCTCTTCGCGCTGGGCCTGCAGGCCGTCGATCTGCATGCGGGCCAGGGGCTGCCCCGCCTTCACAAAATCGCCCTCGACCACCAAAACATCGAGCACACGCCCCGCCTGCTTGGTGGCCACGGCAATCTCGGTG
>NZ_QAIM01000434.1:9115-12547 GCF_003061035.1 Acidovorax sp. HMWF018 | reverse complement strand
CACAAACCCGGGGCCGGGCCCCTTGGGCTGCCAGGGCGCCCACCGCACGACCAGCACGGTGCCCAGCAACAACAGCGCTGCGGCGGCCGCATAAATTTTCCACTTGCTGCCCATGGCTCTGATCCCTTTTGATGCGGAGGCAGGAGCGCATTTCCAGTCACGTCAGCAAAGGCGCCTCACCTCAAAATGCATCGTAAGCGCAGCGCCTTCATGGGCTGCTCGTGGCCAGCCGCCTCGCTTGACTTGCATCAATTTGGCTGCAATTGCGTGGGGCTTCCGCCTGCGACACAAGCTTGCCTCTGCGGGTTCTGAGAGGCGTCGCGTCGGTTGCCGGAGACTGCCCTACCCGCGCCCTTCAAAGGCCGACAGGTGGTTGGCCAGGTGCATGGCATGCGCTTGCTCGTACTGCGACCGGCTCAGTGCACCGTAGGCAAAGTGAGGCTGCAGCGCCCCCGTGTGGATGGCAAAGTCCTGCACCGCCTGGCGCAGGCGGGCCATGGCGGCCGATGTGTCCGTGGCCTGCGCATCCAGCGCGGGAGCGCCCGGGATAGGCTCTGCCAGGTTGTGGCTCATGCGTCCCCGCAGGGTAAACACCTTGAAAGCTGCCGCCCCCAGGGTGTTCTGGAACAGCGCAGATTTGGGCAACGGAAAACCCTGCAGCGAGTATTCAATGCTCTGTGCGCAATGCACCAGCGTCTGTGCCCAGGTCCAGGCCGTGGCGGGTTCCAGCGCGTGGACGGAAGCTGCGTTCAGCCGCTCGGCCTCGCGCATCGCATCGTGCAGAGTGGCAAACACCAGCTGCCTGTCGTTGTCCGGCTGGTGCAGAAAATACCCGGCAGCACCAGCCGCTGCGAGCGCCACCCCCGTGCCGATGGCCAGAAACGCCCTCCGGTCGGGCGCTGCCGGCGGCGCAGAGGGCGAGGGGTGCGTGGCTGTGGGGGTAGCGGCTTTGGGTGCGCTAGAAGGGGGTGGAACTGCCATGGGGTTGTCTGCCCGCATCACCGGGGGTGGTGTGAAAGCGTTGATTGTGCCGGGCAGCGTCTGTCTTGTGCCCCCTCCAGCCATCGCCAGGGTCGGGCAGCCGACACAGCCCGCCATGGCGCAGGGCTGCAAGGCCTGGGCGCCTTCCCGGCGCTCCGCCGCTCCTAGGCCGCCAGGGTAGTTGGTGCGGTCGGCGCGGGGGTTGCAGCAACGGGAACCAAGGGCGCAGCTGGGGCCACCGTCATCTCCACCCGGTTGCGCCCCCGCTCCTTGGCCAGGTACATGGCCTCATCCGCACGCTGCAAGGCCGTACCCGCCGACTCGCTGCCCGCGCACAGGGTGACGCCAACACTCACCGTGAGCGCAATGCTGCGCTGCTCGGTCACCACAGGGTGTGCCTCTACCATGGCGCGCAGGCGCTCGGCCACCGCAATGGCGCCACCGGCCCCTGCATTGGGCAAGAAGATCGCGAACTCCTCACCCCCCAGGCGGCCCATCACGTCTTCCTTGCGCAGGCAGCGCTGGGCCAGCATCACAAAATGGCGCAGCACATCATCGCCCGCGCGGTGGCCCCAGCTGTCGTTGACCTTCTTGAAGTGGTCCAGGTCCATCACCAGCACGGGCAACGTCGTCTGCGTGCGCTGGGCGTTGCTGATGGCCTTGTCCAACAAGGTCAGAAACGCGCGGCGGTTGAACACATTGGTCAGCGGGTCCACCTCGGCGAGGTGGCGCAGTTCGTTGGTGATGAACTCATTGGTCAGCATCAACGCGCCGAACGCCACCAGCACCACCGCGAGAGTGGACTCCAGAACCACAAACTGCGACAGCGCAGCCACCATGCCCGCCTCGGGCTGCGCCCCTTCGGTGGGTGCGGCCAGCTTGAACAATAAGGGCCGCACGAGCAAGAAGGCACCGTGCACACCCACCGTGGCCGCAAACAGGTACCGTGCGGGTACCTTGCGAAAACCGCCACGTGCCAGCGTGTGTGCAGCCGCAATGAATATCACCCCTGGCACTAGACCCGTCAGCACGATGCGCACCTGCACGTTAGGCTTCACCAGGGTAAAAAACAAGGCTGTCGCCAGCAGAAGCCCCAAGGCCAGAGCGGCAACACCATGCCCCAGGGGCGCCTTGCCCATGTACTCGCGTGCGCCCAGCAGGCACAGGTATGCAGTCAAAGCAATGGAAGACTGCGCCAGCACAACAGACAATGGCAGCGGCACATGGTCGCGCAGCAACAGGTTGATGCAGAACACAGTGGCGCAGAACAATGCCTGCGCCCAGAGGCGAAGTCCCGGAATACGTCTGTTGAAGAGCCACACCGCGGATAAAACGCCAGTGACCAGCGCTGCAAGTATGGCCGCGACGATAAGGAGGGTGGGGCTGTGCACAGAGGGTACGGGCAGGCGATGGAGTGGGTTCACAACGCGACGCCATCGCTCAACGCCCGGCTGCTATCGCCTGCCGGCTGTGAGATGACTATCAACGTTAACAATGGTAACCGAGAGCATTGACTGCCCCGCGACGCTTTGCGGGCAGCAATGCAGTGCTTCAGCCGGCGCTTGGAGCCCCTCAGGCCATACCTCCTCGCGTGGCCGTTGGGAGCACCTGTCAACCCACCACGTGGCATTCGCGCCGCAGCAGCGCCAGCGCATCGTGCATCTGGTAGTCGCGGTCGCTGGTCAGCGTGGCCTGGGCGTCTTGCACAAAACCAGACCACAGAGCCAGATAGTCCTGCTGGAAGGCGGCAGCCGCGTGGCTGCGGATGAAGTCAGACGCCAGTTCGGGCTGCAGGCCAGACTTGCGGATCTTGCGCACCAGGCTGGCGGCGGTTTTCTCGGTGAGCAGCGTCTTCTTGGGCGCACCGGCGGCCAGGCACAGGAAGAGCGTGAGCAGCGAGTGCTCATCGTCGTTGCCCCCGGTCGCCTTGGTCCATGTCTTGCTGGCAGGCTGTGCAGGCTCATCGTCGTCCTCCAGCACATCCAGGCTGCGGTGAAAGCTGTCCACTTCGGCCAGAGGGTCGTCCAGCAGGAAGTAGCGTGCCCTGAAGGCGCCCATGGGGCTCAGCAGGGTGCGCAGCGGCGCAGCGGATTGCAGAAGCTTGGGCAGGTCGGCCAGCACGGTGGCGCATTGGGCTTGCAGCACGTCACGCAGCTCTGCCGGCACGCCGGGGGGCAGGCGCAGCGCCGTCGGCAGGGGTGCCTTCTTTTTGCGCAGTGCAGTCACCAGCTTTTCAAACACCGGGGCGCTGGGCCACTCACTCGCCGCCATGGCCTTGGGGTTCAGCGCCTGCATCAGCAGCCCTGTGCGGATCACGGCCTCGGCGTCGGCCCCGGCGGTTTCCAGCTCGTCGGCGTCCAGGTCGTACTGTGCGGCCAGCCACTCGGCGGCGGCGATGGCCTGGGCGATGTGGCTGCGGCGGGCCAGCTCGGCGCGGTAGTCGGCATAGCT
>NZ_QAIM01000434.1:0-9105 GCF_003061035.1 Acidovorax sp. HMWF018 | reverse complement strand
GTGGGGTTTCGGCATCCGCATAGCCGCCCATGCCGAAGTTGCTGCTCTCGGGCATGGCGATCAGGCGCTTGAGCATGTCCGAGCCGCCTTTGGAACGCGACAAAAAGGAGTTGTCGCGCAGCGACACCGCCGCCTTGGCCAGATCACCGGCTGTGGTCTCCAGCAGGTACAGGCTGATCAGGTTGACCATGCGGTCCCGCGCCTTCTCGAGCTCCGGGCGCAGAAACTCGCTGCCAAAGTAACGCGCGATCTGCACCATGCCCTTAGGCGCGTCGGCATTGATGGCCGCCAGCCGGTCCGCGTCAATCATGCCGTGCTGCACGCCGTAGACCAGCGCCTTTTCAAAGAAAGGGCGCGCGTCGTGCAGTTGCAGGGCATTGGCAGTAGCGACTGGTGCAGAAATTGAGGAAGGCGTGGGAGGCACGGTCATGTCTGAATCTATCGCGCTTCGCGCTGCTCATGGGCTATGAAACTGGCGCGGCCCATACCAGGACCGCCGCGCAAGGGCCGCCCCGCCGCGCTGGCGGTGTCCCCCTTCCCGAATGGCACAGCCATTCGAGGGAAGGGGGAAGGCGCGAAGCGCCTCAGGGGGTTGTTCACTAAATTGCAGACTCTTCGTCGGAAGCACGTGCGGCAGGCGTGGCCTTGCCGCGGTCGGTTTCGCTGGTCTCGAACTTGCCATCGTCTTCTTCGGACGTCTCTTCGCCCTCTTCCAGTCCCTGGTCAAACGCGCGGGCCTTGGCACGCAGCACCAGCAGCATCTCGATGAACAGGTCGCGGCACTCATAGCGCAGCAGCCAGGCCATCTGCATCCAGTCGCGGTCGGCCACTTCATCGAGGTCGATGCGCGGCTGCACATAGCCCGAGGCCAGCAGCTCGTCGTCGCTCAGTGTGACGCCGTAGTCTTCGGTGGCGTCAAAGGTGCCGGTGCGGGCAAAGGCCTCGATGCGGCTCCACTTTTCGGCAAAGTAGTTGGCCAGGGCCTCGGCGCCACCCTCCAGGTCGCCAATCGCGGTGAGGAACTCCACCGGGTCGGCATCGTCACGGAACACCACCGCGTTGACCATGTTGCGCAGGTGGGTGTGGGTAAGGTCCTTGTACTGCTTTTCCAGCACCATCGCGCGCGCAAACTGCTCGGGCGTAACCAGCATGTTGACCACCGAAGCCTTGGAGTCGTCGTACTCGCGCATCACGGCCAGGATGTCCTTGGGCGCCAGCTGGTCCAGCACCACCATCAGCGCGCCGTCGCCATCGCTGTCGGCCAGTTCGGCCAGCGCCGACTCGGCACCCACGATGTCACCGGCCGCGATGAGGCTGGTGGTCTTGGTGATCAGGGCCAGGTGTTGGTTGCTGCTGCTCATGGTCGTCATTCCTTGCGCTCAAAGCCCACATCGGCCAGCCAGTTGGCGCTGGACTCTTCGCGCGTACGGCTGTTTTGCGGGTCCACCGCGTCGTCGGCACTCAGGGCGCTGTAGTCATCGTCGTGTTCGGCGGCATCTTCACCATCGTCCTCGGCATCGCTGTCGCCATGCGACGCTGCGGCCGGAGCCAGGCGCGCGTGCTGTTGCAGGTATTCCAGGCCGGCGGCTACCGTCAGAAAGCGCGCGCCCTGGGGCTCGCGCAACACGGTCTGGGCCAGACTCATTGCCCAGGGCTCCAACGCTACGGCATGGGTCAGGCTGTGCCAGTCGGGCAGCTCGTTCACCGGTAAGCCCAACAGGTGCTCCAGTGCAGCCGGTTTGGTAAAGCGAAAGCCCCGGTGAAAGACCACGGCCACCATTTCGGGGGCCAGTTCCATCATCTGCACCAAAAACGCCATCTCGTTGCGCTTTTCGGCCAGGCGCTTGCGCAGAACGTCGTTGCCCTCGGAGTCGGACACCAGGTCGTCCAGCTCGGCCTGGTAGGCCGAGCGCAGGTCATAAAAATAGGGAGAAAGTTTCACAGGGCGGAAGGATGAGAAAGAATGCGTGCGCTGTAGGCCTGCCAGATCTCCTGGGCGGTCTGCAGCGGGTCGTCCAGCAGGTTGCGGCGGCGGTTGTCGTCGTAGGCCTGGCGGGCGTCGTCGTCCGACAGCACCTCATAGGCCTTTTGCACCTCGGCAAAGCGCTGTGCGGCGTCGGGCGCCGTGTTGCGGTCGGGGTGGTAGAACGAGGCCTTCTGGCGAAAAGCCTTCTTGATGTCCGCCAGCGACGCGTTGGCCGCCAGCCCAAGGGCTGCGTAGTGGTCAGCAGTCATGAAACAGTCCGTCCGTCAAAGCCAGGGGCGCCATCCAGGACACCCTCTTCAGCACCTGTGCCGGCGCCTGCGCGCGCACATCAACCACCCAGGCTCACAAACACGTTTTGCACGTCGTCGTTCGAATCGATGGCGGCCAGGAAGTTCTCAACCTCCTCCAGCTGCTCAGCCGTGAGGTTGGCGGGGTTCACAGGGTTCTTGGGCTTGTACCCCAGCTTGGCGGACAGCACCGTGAAGCCGTGGGCGGGTAACGCGCGGCTGACCAGGTCGAGGTCGGTGGGGTCGGTCCAGAAGGTGGTGGTGCCCTCTTCGTCGCCCGCTTCAAAGTCCTGCGCACCGGCCTCGATGGCGGCCAGTTCGGGGTCAGCGTCGGGGGTGGCGGGCTCGGCTTCGATCATGCCGACATGGTTGAAGTCCCAGGCCACCGAGCCCGAGGTACCTAGCTGGCCCTTGCGGAACAGCACGCGCATCTCGGGGGCCGTGCGGTTCACGTTGTCGGTCAGGCATTCAACCATCACGGCCACCTGATGGGGGGCAAAACCTTCGTAGATCACGCGTTCGTAGTTCACCGCGTCCGCGCCGGTGCCCGAACCCTTCTTGATGGCACGCTCCAGCGTGTCCTTGGGCATGGAGGCCTTGCGAGCCTGCTCCACCACCAGGCGCAGGCGGGCATTGCTGGCCGGGTCGGCACCGCCGCGTGCAGCCACGGTGATTTCCTTGACCAGCTTGCCAAACAGCTTGCCCTTGGCGTCGGCCACCTGTGCCTTGCCTTTTGCTTTCCACTGCGCGCCCATGATGGATCTCTTTTCCTTGATGTGAATGCGGCGCGCTGGGGCGCCGTGTGTGGGAGTTGCTGCAGCCATGCAGGAGCCGCCGGGAGGAAAAACGCCTCCCGAACAGCCCCCAGAGGATGGGAGTGCAACTTCCGACCGAACCCTATAGGGTACCACTGACCACCATGGACACTTTCGTTGCCCTTCCGCCACGCTCTCTATCAGCCGCACGCAGCGGTGCAGTTAACCTCGGCGACATGCGCAAAGCTCCTTCTTTTGACCCCTGCCCGGTGCACTGATGCTCAACACCCTTTGGCTGGGCTTTTTCTTCACGGCGGCCATCGCAGCCCTGGCCCAATGGCTGGTGGGGGGCAACGCCCAGATTTTTGCGGCCATGGTCGAAGCGCTGTTTGCCATGGCCAAACTGTCGGTCGAGGTGATGGTGCTGTTGTTTGGCACCCTCACGCTGTGGCTGGGCTTTTTGCGGATTGCCGAGAGGGCGGGCCTGGTCGATGCCCTGGCCCGGTGGCTGGCCCCACTGTTCTTGCGCCTGATGCCGGGTGTGCCCCGGGGCCACCCTGCCCTGGGCCTGATGACGCTGAACTTTGCCGCCAACGCCCTCGGGCTGGACAACGCGGCCACGCCCATGGGCCTGAAGGCCATGAAGGCCCTGCAGGAGCTGAACCCCGAGCCCGACACCGCCACCAACGCGCAGATCCTGTTCCTGGTGCTCAACGCCTCCTCGCTCACGCTGCTGCCGGTCACCATCTTCATGTACCGCATGCAGCAGGGTGCGCCCGACCCGACGCTGGTCTTCCTGCCCATCCTGCTGGCCACGTCTGCCTCCACCCTGGTGGGGCTGCTGAGCGTGGCCGTGGTGCAGCGCCTGCCGCTGTGGAGCCCCGTGGTGCTGGCCTACCTGCTGCCCGTGGCGCTGGTGCTGGGCGGGTTCATGGCGCTGCTCACCACGCTGAGTGCCGCCGCACTGGCATCCCTATCGTCGCTGCTGGGCAACCTCACGCTGTTTGCGCTGGTCGTGCTGTTTGTGGCGCTGGGCGCGTGGCGCAAGGTGCCGGTGTACGAGGCTTTCATCGAGGGGGCGCGCGAAGGCTTTGACGTGGCCAAGGGCCTGCTGCCCTACCTGGTGGCCATGCTGTGCGCCGTGGGCGTGTTCCGCGCCTCGGGCGCGCTGGGCTATGTGCTGGACGGCATCCGCTGGTGCGTGACCACGCTGGGCGCCGACGCCCGGTTTGTGGACGCACTGCCCACCGCCCTGGTCAAGCCGTTCTCGGGCAGCGCGGCGCGCGCCATGCTCATCGAGACCATGCAGACCCAGGGCGTGGACAGCTTTGCCGCCCTGGCCGCCGCGACCATCCAGGGCAGCACCGAAACCACGTTCTACGTGCTGGCCGTGTACTTTGGGGCCGTGGGCATTCAGCGCGCCCGGCACGCCGTGGGCTGCGCCTTGCTGGCCGAGCTGGCGGGGGTGGTGGCCGCCATTGTGGTGTGCTACCGGTTTTTTGGATAGTTTTTGCTGATAGCGCTAGTGCAATATACCCAAACAGCTATCAATTAAATAGCAATCTGGGAGTCAACCGCCAGCGGGCCCTGGCGCAGCCACCAGTTCCCACTCAGCCAGCTGCTCGTTGGTGGCAATCAGCCGCCCGACCAGCAGCTTGATGAAGGCCTTGTCAAAGCGCGACTGCAAATCCTCCGACGCCTCGCGCAGCGCAGGGTTGCGCACCTTGAGCACCAGCACCTCGGTCTCGGCCACGGCGGTGGCGGTGCGGATGCGGTTGTCGGGACGCAGGTAGGTCATCTCGCCCAAGGTCACGCCGGGGCCCAGGGTGCTGAGGTTCCAGCCCTGGCGGCTGACGGCCACCTGGCCTTCGATGAGGATGCAGAATGAGTCGCCGGGCGTGTTCTCCCGCATCAGCACCGTGCCCTGCTCCAGCCGGCGCCAGCTGCCCAGGCGCATCAGCTCCCATAGCGCGACGTCGTGAAAGTCGGCAAAAAACGGCAGCGCACGCAGGCGTGCAAAGCGCTCGGCCTCAGTGTCTTGCGACTTCTGGCGGGGCAGGCCCCGGTGCGCGGCCAGCAGTGCCTGGGCAAAGTCGGCCCAGGTGGCAAAGCGGTCGGCGGGCTGCTTGGCCAGCGCACGCAGCAGCACCTCGTCCACATGCGCAGGCAACGACGCCCGCAGCAGGCTGGGCCGGGTGGGCGTCTCGTTGCTGATCTTGTAGAGCGTGGCGAAGTCGGTGTCGCCATCAAACGGGCGGCGGCCGGTGAGCAGCTCGTACACCACCACGGCCAGCGAAAACATGTCGCTGTGGTGGGTGAGGTCCTGCTCGCGCACCTGCTCGGGCGACATGTACGACGGCGACCCCACCAGCCCGGACAGCTGCGTGGCATCGCTGCGCAACGACAGGGCGGCGCCAAAGTCGGTCAGCTTCACATCGCCGCCGCGCGCCAGCATCAGGTTGGCGGGCTTGATGTCGCGGTGCACCAGGCCCTCGCGGTAGGCGTATTCGAGCGCGTTGCAGCACTTGAAGGCAATGTCCAGCACCTGGGGCACGGGCAGCAAGGTATCGGGCGTTGCAAAGTCGGACAGCGGCTGGCCGTCCACGTATTCGAGCACCAGATAGGGCGGCAGCGCTTCGTCGTCCGCATCCAGCAGGCGCACGATGTTGGGGTGGCGCAGGCGGCCCGACAGCGCGGCCTCGTTGCGCAGCAGCTTGCGGTAGCGCTCTGCCTGCTCGGGCACCTTCAGCAAGTGCGCGTGGGTCTGCTTGATGGCCACCTTGCGGCCCCGGAAGCCGTCGAGCCCCAGGTACACGATGCCACTGGCGCCCCGCCCCAGTTCACGCTCGATGCGGTACTTGCCGATGTTGGCGGGCGGTGCAGAGGTGGCAGTGGCCATGGCGGGGCTCCCGGTCAGGGTGGGCAGTTCAGGTGGGGTCAGGCTCCGGCCAGCGCCTGCTCAAAGTCGGCCAGCAGGTCTTCCGCCTCTTCCAGGCCCACCGACAGGCGGATCATGCTGTCGGCAATGCCCATGGTGGCGCGCACGGCGGGGCCGGCCTCCCAGAAGATGGTGTGCGCCACCGGGATGATCAGCGTGCGCGTGTCGGCCAGCCCCGTGGCCTTGATGGGCAACTGCAGGCGGTTGCACACGGCCAGGCACTGGTCGGGGTTGCGCAGCTCGAACGACAGCAGCCACGAGCCCGCCTTGAGGTGCTTGCGCGCAAAGGCGTGCTGCGGGTGCGAGGGCAGCATGGGGTACAGCACGCGCGAGACGGCCGGGTGTGCCTCCAGCCGCTGCGCCAGCGCCAGGGCGGTGGCACTGGTGCGGTCCATGCGCAGCGACAAAGTCTCCGCGCCCAGGGCCAGCTGGTGGGCGGCGTGGGACGACAGCGTGCCGCCCATGTCGCGCAGGCCCTTTTTGCGCAGCTGCTGCAGGCCCCAGCCCTTCGCGTCGCCCTTGCGGTAGGCCGCAAAGATGTTGGGGTAGCCCGACCAGTCGTACAGGCCCGTGTCGGTGATGGCGCCGCCCAGCGCATCGCCCTGCCCGCCAATGCTCTTGGTGAGCGAGTTGACCACCAGCCCCGCGCCCACCGTGGCCGCGCGGAACAGGTAGGGCGATGCCACCGTGTTGTCCACCACGTAGAGCGCGCCATGCGCCTTGCACAGCGCGCCAATGCCTTCCAGGTCGGGGATCTGCGTGCCGGGGTTGGCAATGGTTTCGACAAACACCATGCGGGTGTTGGGGCGCAGCGCGGCAGCCACGTTGGCCGCGTCGGTCACGTCCACCGTGGTCACTTCAATGCCCAGGTCGGCCAACGTACCGAACACGCTGTTGGTGTTGCCAAACACGAACTGGCTGGCCACCAGGTGGTCGCCCGCCTTGAGCAGGGTGAGGAACACCGCGCAGATGCCCGCCATGCCGGTGGAGAACACGATGGAGCCATGCCCGCGCTCCATCTGCGTGATCTTGGCCTCCAGCGCCGCCGTGGTGGGCGTCCCCTGGCGCGCGTAGTTGAAGCCGCCCTTGGCGGTGCCCTGGAAGACGGCGATCAGGTCCTCGACCTTCTCGTAGCCGTACTGCACCGAGGTGTGGATGGGCTTGTGGATGGCCCCGTGCTCGGCGCCGCCCAGGCGGTCGGCATGCACGATCTGGGTGGTGAAACTGTGGTTCTGCGGTGTCGTCATAAAAATCTGCGGCTGCTCTGTTTCAACTGGTCTACGCGAAAGGCAAAACGATAAATACCGGCGCGCCCTTGACGCCAGCGCACCCGTGGAACTGGCTCTGCCAAGCCACCGGGAGCGTCCCCCTCCGGGGGAAGGCGCGCAGCGCCTCAGGGGGCTTCTCTCGATGGCTACCGTTCAGGTGCGATGTGTTCAGCGTAATCGTACAAGGCGCCCAGGATGTCCTGCGTCCGCTCGTCGTCGGCGGTCTCCGAGAGTTCGTCGATTTCGGTGAACAGCTGCTCCACCGTGCGCGCCCCGCCCTGCCCGTCGAACAGGCAGGCGGCGCGGTGCGCCTCCCAGCGTTCCTGCTCCTCGGGCGACAGCGTCTGCGGAAAGTTGCGCGCCCGGTAGCGCCACAGCAGCTCGGCCAGCCGCGGGTCATCAAAGTTCGCACGCGCCTTGGCCAGTCGGTCGCCGCTCAGGGTGCGCAGGTCGTTCAACAGGCGCCGGTCGTTGTTGCCCACAAAACCGCCGTACAGGTCCTGGTCCACATCCGGTGCCGGCTCTTGCGGGCGGGCAAACACCGCCGGCCAGATGCCGCTCATGTCGGGCAGCGCGCGCGCCACCTCGGCGTGCTGTGCGGCCTGGGCCAGGTCGATGCCCCAGCGCTGCGCCAGCGCGGGCGTGAGCGTGTTCACATTGCCCACCACCATGGGCGACTTGTTCAGGTGGATGGTCTTGATGGGCAGGCGCGTGACGCCCTCGGGCAGCGCGTCGGCCTTGCTGAACATGCGCAGGCGGATGTCCTCCACATTCAGCGTGGCCAGCTCGCGTGGGTCGTGGGCCAGGTCCCAGGCGATCAGCTCGTTCTTGTTGGTGGGGTGGCTGGCCAGCGGCCACATCACAGCCAGGCAGCCGCGCTCGGTGGGGAACATGCCCGACACATGCAAGAACGCGCGCGCCGTGGCCGTGGTGGCGGGCAGCCGCAGTTCGGCGGCCACGCGGTCCTTCTTGTGCAGGCTGAGGGCAAAGTCAAACAGCTTGGTGTTGTGCTGGCGGATCAGCCGTGCCAGCGCAATGGTGGCGCGCACGTCCGACAGCGCATCGTGCGCGGCATCATGCTGCAAACCATTGGCCTTGGACAGGTGCTCCAGCTTGAAGCTGGGCGTCACGCCGTCTTCCTTCTTGGGCCAGGTGATGCCGTCGGGTCGCAGCGCATAGGTCATGCGCACCACGTCCAGCAGGTCCCAGCGGCCGCACTGGTTTTGCCACTCGCGCGCATAGGGGTCGATGAGGTTGCGCCAGAACATGAAGCGCGTGATCTCGTCGTCAAACCGGATGGTGTTGTAGCCCACGCCAATCGTGCCGGGCTGCGCAAACTCGGACTCGATGCGCGCGGCAAACTGGTGCTCGGGCACGCCCTGCTCCAGGCACTGCTGGGGCGTGATGCCGGTGATGAGGCACGACACCGGGTCGGGCAGATAGTCGTTGGCGGGCTGGCAATACAGCATCAGCGGCTCGCCGATTTCGTTCAGCTCGGCATCGGTGCGGATGGCCGCGAACTGCGCAGGCCGGTCGCGGCGCGTGTTGGCGCCAAAGGTTTCGTAGTCGTGCCAGAGAAAGGTGTGGGGCGCCATGGTCGGTAGGCTAACAGGGGGCTGCAGGCGGAGGCTCGCGCACGGCGGGCGGGGCGCAAGGCGATCAAGCCGTCACTGTAACCGCATTTTTCAGTGTTTTTGGCCGCAAGCGCTAGTGGAACATGCGCAAGCAGCTATCAAAAACATAGTAAGCATATTCACCATACGGACTGATGCACATTCGCCCCCTGTACGCGGACTGGCACGCGGGACAATGGCGCATGCCCAGTTTCATTGCTTCCCCTCGCCCCGTGGGGCGCGCCACCGCCCTGCCC
>NZ_QAIM01000433.1:0-3584 GCF_003061035.1 Acidovorax sp. HMWF018 | reverse complement strand
CGCCCACGCTGCAGGCGTATGCATCGGTCGGGCGCGGCATGGAGACCCCAACGCTCAACGAGGTGGCCTACCGCCCGGGTGGTCAATCCGGATTGAACACGGGGCTGGCCGCGAGCTCGCACGAAACGGTGGAACTGGGCCTGCGCGGTAGGCACGGCCACGCCGGCTGGAGCCTCGCCGTGTTCGAGACTCGTACCGAGCGCGAGTTGACCGTGCTGTCCAACACCGGCGGCCGCGCCACCTTCCAGAATGCGGGCCGCACGCGGCGCAACGGGCTGGAGCTGTCGGGTGACGCGCAGTGGGGTGCACTGACCGCCAGTGGTGCGCTGACCCTGCTCAACGCACGCTACCGCGATGGTTTCCTGACCTGTGACAGCACGCCCTGCGCGGCGCCCACGGCTTCGGTCGCGCCGGGCACCCGCCTGCCGGGTGTAGCCTCGCAACGGGTGTGGGCGGAGCTGGCCTGGCAAATGGCACCCGCTTGGGTCTGGACGGTAGACATGCTGCACAGCGGCAAGGTACCGGTGAACGACCTGAACACCGACCATGCCGCAGGCTACACCGTGTGGGGCAGCAGCCTGCGGTGGACGCAGCGCTGGCAGGCGTGGAGCGCGCAGGCGTTTGTGCGATGGGACAACCTGCAGGACCGCCGCTACGTCGGGTCGGTGATCGTCAATGAGAGCAACCGGCGCTACTTCGAGCCCGGTGCGGGACGTTCCGTGTCAGCCGGGCTGACGCTTAGTCGTACTTTCTGACGACCCTGTCGGCTGGCTCGGTCGGGCTACAGTTGTTCCATCGCGGCACACATTCGGCATAGGGTTAGTCCGAGTGTTGAGGGCAAGGCTCTCTTTTTTTATCGTTCACCCATGGAGTCATCCGCAGCGGGTCTGCTCCATGAACGTAGAAAACACCACGCAGGAGACAAACCGAATGATCCCCCGATCCATTCCCGCAGCGATGCTGGGCGCCTTTGTGCTGCTGGCCTTGCCGGCCAGCAGTTGGTCGCAGGCCAAGGGCTCGCCCGAGCATATCCGCGCCGTCACGGCGCGCATCGACACCCAGGGCATCAGAGACAACGCGCGCGCCACCCAGGACTGGCCCAGCTACGGTCTCGACCACGGCGAGACGCGCTTCTCGCGCCTAAAGCAGCTCGACACCGGGAACGTGAAGAATCTGGGCTTGGCCTGGTCGTACGACCTGGAATCCACCCGCGGCGTGGAAGCCACTCCGGTGGTGGTGGACGGCATCATGTACGTCAGCGCCAGCTGGAGCGTGGTGCACGCCATTGACGTGCGCAGCGGCAAGCGCCTCTGGAGCTTTGATCCCGGCGTGGACCGCGCCAATGGCTTCAAGGGTTGCTGCGATGTGGTCAACCGCGGCGTGGCGGTGTATCAAGGCAAGGTCTTCGTGGGGGTTTTTGATGGCCGCCTTGTCGCGCTGGATGCGGCCTCTGGCGCCAAGGTGTGGGAAAAGGACACCATTGTTGACCGCAAGTACAGCTATACCATCACAGGCGCTCCACGTGTCTTCAAGGGCAAGGTCATCATCGGCAACGGCGGCGCAGAATACGGCGTGCGTGGCTACGTCACGGCCTATGACGCTGCCACGGGCGACCAGAAGTGGCGCTGGTTCACCGTACCGGGCGACCCGTCCAAGCCCTTTGAGAATGAAGCCATGGCCAAAGCCGCCAAGACCTGGGATCCCGCAGGAAAGTGGTGGGAGGCTGGCGGTGGTGGCACGGCCTGGGACAGCATGACGTTCGACCCCGAGCTGAACCTGATGTACATCGGAACCGGCAACGGCTCGCCTTGGGCTCGCAGCAAGCGCAGCCCGGCCGGTGGGGACAACCTCTACCTGGCCAGCATCGTGGCGCTGAATCCAGACACCGGCCAGTACGTCTGGCACTACCAGGAGACCCCGGGCGACAACTGGGACTTCACGTCCACACAGCCCATGGTGCTGACTGACTTGAAGATCGGCGGCAAGCAACGCAAGGTGATCCTGCATGCGCCTAAGAACGGCTTCTTCTTCGTCATAGATCGAACCAACGGTCAGTTCATCTCGGCCAAGAACTTCGTCGATGTGAACTGGGCCACCGGCTATGACGCCAAGGGCCGCCCGATCGAAACCGCCATTGCGCGCAGCGGCGACCGCGCCCGCGACATCGTCCCCAGCCCCTTCGGCGCGCACAACTGGCATTCCATGTCCTACAGCCCCGACACGGGCCTGGCCTATCTGCCGGCCCAGCATGTGCCGCTGACGCTGCAGGACAACAAGAACTGGAAGTTCAACGGCGGCTCCCTGCCCGAGCCGCACAGCAACATCGGCTGGAACACGGCCACGCTGATCAACATGGAGCCGCCCAAGAGCACGCCCTTCGGCCGCCTGATCGCCTGGGACCCGGTGGCGCAAAAGGAGCGCTGGCGCGTGGAGCATGCCTCGCCCTGGAACGGCGGCACGCTGGCCACGGCGGGCAACCTGGTGTTCCAGGGCACGGCCGACGGCCGCTTCGTGGCCTATGACGCGCGCAACGGCAAGAAGCTCTGGGAAAAGCCCACGGGCACAGGCGTGGTGGCCGCACCCATCACCTATGAGGTCGATGGCCGGCAGTACGTCTCCATCGCCGTGGGCTGGGGCGGCGGCTATGGCCTGGCCGCGCGCCACACTGACCGCAAGGGACCGGGCACGGTCTACACCTTCGCGCTGGACGGCAAGGCCGAGGCGCCTGCCTTCGTCGCCTACCAGCAGGGCAAGCTGCTGCAGGGCGTGCCCTATGACAAGAGCCTGGTGGCCGAAGGCACGGCCCTGTACGTCAGCAACTGCGCCCTCTGCCACGGCGTGCCCGGCGTGGACCGGGGCGGCAACCTGCCCAACCTGGCCTATCTGGACCCCGCCTATATCGAGCACCTGGACAAGTTCATCTTCAAAGGCCCGGCCACTTCGCGCGGCATGCCCGATTTCACCGGAAAGCTCAGCATGCAGGACGTCGAGAAGATCAAGGCCTTCATCCAGGGCACCGCCGACGCGATCCGGCCCAAGTAACACCCATCACCACTTTCATTTGACCTGCGCAGCTGCCCCGGGCGGGCGCTGCTCGCCCGTCCGCAACGGTGCAGTGGAAACGCAACCTGCGCATCTGGCTGCTTCTTACCCACAGAGGCAGTCGCCCCATCTTTTTACCGGAGACCTTTCATGAACCTCAGCGATATCAAGCACCTTCTCACCGAGCGCGCTACGACCTTCTTGGGCCGCGGCACGCACGATCTCTTCATCAATGGCCAGTGGGTCGCGCCGCAAAGTGGCCGGCGCATTGCCACCCTGAACCCGGCCACCGAGGCCACCATCTCCGAAGTGGCCAGCGCCGGCCCGGCCGATGTGGACCAGGCGGTACTGGCTGCGCACAGTGCCCTGCGCGAAGGCCCCTGGGGCCGCATGCGCCCTGTGGAGCGCGAGCGCCTGATGCTGCGCCTGGCCGACCTGATGGAGGCCAACGCACAGGCGCTGGCCGAGGTGGAATCCATCGACAACGGCAAGTCGGCGGCCATGGCCCGTGCCGTGGACATGGCGCTGGCCGTGGACTTTGT
>NZ_QAIM01000432.1:0-4049 GCF_003061035.1 Acidovorax sp. HMWF018 | reverse complement strand
GGGAGCCTGGCCCTGGCGTCAGCCTGTCGCTTTGAACGCCTGATGGCACCTGGGCAGCAGCCCCAGCGTGCACCCGTGGCCTCCACCCGAATGCGGTGAGGCCGATTGAATGGACCGCAGCGCCCCTTTTCATTGCACAGGGACACGCGCTGCGACAGCTGGGAGCCCTCCCCGTGATCACAGAACTTGAATTCAAAAGCCTGGCCAGCGAAGGCTATAACCGCATTCCGCTCATGGCCGAGGCCTTTGCGGACCTGGAAACTCCGCTCTCGCTCTATCTGAAGCTGGCGCACACCAAAGACGGCGGCAAGCACAGCTTCCTGCTCGAATCCGTGGTGGGCGGCGAGCGCTTCGGGCGCTACAGCTTCATTGGCCTGCCCGCCCGCACCCTGCTGCGCGCCAGCGGCTTTGGCGACCAGGCCAAGACCGAGGTGGTGACCGACGGTCAGGTGGTCGAGACCGCGCAAGGCAACCCGCTCGATTTCATCGAGGCCTACCAAAAGCGTTTCAAAGTGGCTTTGCGCCCCGGCCTGCCGCGCTTCTGCGGCGGCCTGGCCGGTTACTTCGGCTACGACGCGGTGCGCTACATCGAAAAGAAGCTGGAGACCACCTGCCCACCCGACACCCTGGGCTGCCCCGACATCCTGCTGCTGCAGTGCGAGGAACTGGCCGTCATCGACAACCTCTCGGGCAAGCTGTACCTTATTGTCTACGCCGACCCGGCCCAGCCGGAGGCGTATGCCAAGGCCAAGAAGCGCCTGCGCGAGCTGAAAGAGCAGCTCAAGTATTCGGTGAGCGCCCCCGTGGTCAAGGCCACCGAAAGCCACCCCGCCCAGCGCGACTTTGCCAAGGCCGACTACCTGGCCGCCGTGGAGCGCGCCAAGGAGCTGATTGCCGCAGGCGACTTCATGCAGGTGCAGGTGGGCCAGCGCATCCACAAGCGCTACACCGAATCGCCCCTGTCGCTGTACCGCGCGCTGCGTTCGCTGAACCCGTCGCCGTACATGTACTTCTACGACTTTGGCGAATTCCATGTGGTGGGCGCCAGCCCCGAGATCCTGGTGCGTCAAGAGAAGACCGACGAAGGCACCAAGGTCACCATCCGCCCCCTGGCGGGCACCCGCCCGCGCGGCGCCACACCCGAGAAGGACAAGGCCACCGAGGTTGAACTCATCAACGACCCCAAGGAACGTGCCGAACACGTGATGCTGATCGACCTGGCGCGCAACGACATCGGCCGCATCGCCAAAACCGGCACCGTGAAGGTGACCGAGGCCTTTGCCGTGGAGCGCTACAGCCACGTGATGCACATCGTGAGCAACGTGGAAGGCATCCTGCACGACGGCATGACCAGCATGGATGTGCTCAAGGCCACCTTCCCCGCCGGCACACTCACCGGCGCGCCCAAGGTGCACGCCATGGAACTCATCGACCAGCTGGAACCCACCAAGCGCGGCCTGTACGGCGGCGCCTGCGGCTACCTGAGCTACGCGGGCGATATGGACGTGGCGATTGCGATCCGTACCGGCATCATCAAGAACGGCACGCTCTACGTGCAGGCGGCTGCCGGTGTGGTGGCTGACTCGGTGCCCGAGCTGGAATGGAAAGAAACCGAACACAAGGCCCGTGCGCTGCTGCGCGCCGCCGAACTGGTCGAGGAGGGGCTGGAATGACCCTCGCTATCACCCGAGTCAAACCCTGCGCCACCATGCAGGACGTGCGCCGCGAAGTGAACGCGCTGGACGACGTGCTCGTGCCCCTGCTGGTCGAGCGCGTGGGCTACATGACCCAGGCCGCCCGCATCAAGCAAGGGGTGGAACAGGTGCGCGATGAAGCGCGCATTGAGGCCATCGTGGCCCGCGTGCGCGAGCGCGCCCAGGCCGAAGGCGGTGACGCCGACGTGATGGAAGCCATCTACCGCAGCCTCATGGAAGCCTGCATTGCCTATGAACACCGCGAGTTCGCCCGTCTGCGCGAGCCCGCCCTTGCCGGGAGCGCCGCATGAAACTCTTGATGGTCGATAACTACGACAGCTTTACCTACAACATCGTCCAGTACTTTGGTGAACTGGGTGCCGAGGTCGAGGTGTTCCGCAACGACGAGATCACCGTGGCCGAGATCGAAGCACGCCTCAACGCGGGCCAGCTCGACCGCCTGGTGATTTCACCCGGGCCTTGCTCGCCTGCGGAAGCGGGCATCTCGGTGGCCGCTATCAAGCACTTTGCCGGCAAGCTGCCCATCCTGGGCGTGTGCCTGGGCCACCAGAGCATTGGCGCGGCCTTCGGCGGCAACATCATCCGCGCGCAGGAGCTGATGCACGGCAAGACCAGCGTCATCACCACCACGCAAAAGGGCGTGTTTGCCGGGCTACCCGAGCAGTTCACCGTCAACCGCTATCACTCGCTGGCCATCGAGCGCGCCACCTGCCCCGATGTGCTGGAGGTGACGGCCTGGACGGAGGACGGCGAGATCATGGGCGTACGCCACAAGACGCTGGCGATCGAAGGCGTGCAGTTTCACCCCGAAAGCATCCTCACCGAACACGGCCACGCCATGCTCAAGAACTTTCTGGAGCAGCGCGCATGAGCTTCATCGACGCCCACCAGCTGGTGATGTTTATCGCCGCAGGCTGGCTGCTCAACCTCACGCCAGGCCCCGATGTGCTTTACATCGTGACCAACGCGCTCAAGACCGGCACCCGCGCGGGCATCGTGGCGGGGCTGGGCATCACGGCTGGGTGTTTTGTGCACATCTTTGCGGCCGCCGTGGGCGTGGGCGCGCTGCTGGCCGCATCGGCCACGGCGTTCACCGTGCTCAAGTGGATCGGTGCAGCGTACCTGATGTGGATGGGTGTGCGCATGCTGTTGTCCAAGCCCGGTGCCGACGGGGGCAACAGCGCAGCGCTGGCAGCCGCGCAGGCGGCCCCTGCGCAGCACACACCGCTGCGCAAGGTGTTCCTCGGTGGCTTCTGGACCAATGTGCTCAACCCTAAGGTCGCGATCTTCTTCCTGGCCTTCGTGCCGCAGTTCATCGCGCCGGGCGCGGACAACAAGGCGCTGGCCTTTGTGCTGTTGGGCGTGCTGTTCAACCTCAACGCCATCCCCGTCAATGTGGGCTGGGCGCTTGCGGCATCGTGGATGGCACGGCGCGCCGGGGTGATCCAGCGCGGCATGCACTGGCTGGACCGCGTGGCCGGTGCCATGTTCATCGGCTTCGGGCTCAAGCTGGCCTTCACAGACCAGCCCTCTGCATAAATACCAGGAGACATTCCATGCCCATTACCCCCCAGGAAGCGCTGCAGCGCACCATCGAGCACCGCGAAATCTTCCACGACGAGATGCTGCACCTGATGCGGCTCATCATGAACGGCGAACTCTCGCCCGTCATGACCGCGTCCATCATCACCGGCCTGCGCGTGAAGAAGGAAACCATCGGCGAGATCACCGCAGCCGCGCAGGTGATGCGCGAGTTCAGCACCAAGGTGCACGTCAAGGACGCGACCCACATGGTGGACATCGTGGGCACGGGCGGCGACGGCGCCAACACCTTCAACATCTCCACCTGCTCGATGTTCGTGGCCGCCGCAGCGGGCGCCAAGGTCAGCAAACATGGCGGGCGCGGTGTGTCCAGCAAAAGCGGCAGCGCCGACGTAATGGAGGCCCTGGGCATCCACATCAACCTCAAGCCCGAGCAGATCGCCCAGTGCATCGCTGAAGTGGGCATCGGCTTCATGTTTGCGCCCAACCACCACCCGGCCATGAAGAACGTGGCCCCGGTGCGCAAGGAACTGGGCGTGCGCACCATCTTCAACATCTTGGGCCCGCTGACCAACCCGGCCGAAGCGCCCAACATCCTGATGGGCGTGTTCCACCCCGACCTCGTCGGCATCCAGGTGCGCGCGCTGCAGCGCCTGGGCGCCGAACATGCGCTGGTGGTGTACGGCCGTGACGGCATGGACGAAGTGAGCCTCGGCGCCGCCACGCTGGTCGGTGAGCTGAAGAACGGCCAGATCACCGAATACGAGATCCACCCTGAAGACTTCGGCCTGC
>NZ_QAIM01000431.1:3285-7701 GCF_003061035.1 Acidovorax sp. HMWF018 | reverse complement strand
CGCCCGACCTGGCCGAGGCCGCACGGCGCCGCAACCAGGCGCTGGTGGCCTGGTTCGAGCCGCACCGCCGATCCGGCGCGCTGCGGGGCCAGCGTGGGCAGCATCTATCACCACTTTGGCAACCGCGACGGCATCGTGGCAGCGCTGTTCTTCGAGATCTTTCACGACCAGTCGCGCAGCGTGCAGGCGCACCTCGATGCCGCCCAGGGCGTGGAGGCGGGCGTGTTGGCCCTGGTCACGGGCTACCTGGATTGGGTGGTGGCGCAGCCCGAACGGGCGCGGTTCATGTTCCAGGCGCGCAGCGCAGTGGCAGCGGGCCCGCGCACGCCCGACCTGGCCGAGGCCGCACGGCGCCGCAACCAGGCGCTGGTGGCCTGGTTCGAGCCGCACCGCCGATCCGGCGCGCTGCGCGACCTGCCGTGCGAGCTGATGCCATCGCTGGTGATGGGGCCGGTGCAGAGCTATTGCAGGGCCTGGCTGTCGGGCAACGCTGCCCAGGGCTGCCTGCCGTCACCCACCACCTACCGCACAGAACTGGCGGACGCAGCCTGGCGGTCCGTGAAAGCCTAGATCTCTAGATCAGTAATGCGGCGGCAGCTCGTCGCGCAGGTTGCGCGGGCCGTTCGAGCCGCCTTCGGGCGCCTGCTGGCGCAGCTGGATGACCTCGTGCGTCAACCGATCGATCAGTTGCTGCTGCTGGTAGATGGTCATGTTCAGCTGGTCCAGCAGGTCTTCGGTAAAGCTGGCCTTGATCTCCAGGCTTTCGAGGCGCTGGAGAACGTTGGCGAGATCGTTGGTGTCGGACATGGAGGCGTTAGATCGCCTGGCCCAGGCGCGCGACGCCTTCGCGGATCTTGTCCACATCGGCCGTCGCGAACGACAGGCGGAAGGTGGCGTGGTCGGGGTTGGCGCAGAAGAACGGCGTGCCGGGCACAAAGGCCACGCCCTTTTCAATCGCGCGCTTGGCCAGCACATTGCCGTCGGCCACCTTGCCGCCCGCACCCGTGAGGCGCGCCCACACGAACAGGCCGCCCTGGGGCTGCACAAACTCGATGGCATCGCCCAGCTCCTTGCGCAGCGCATCGCCCATGGCCTGGGCGCGCTCGGCGTACACCTTGCGCACATGGGCCAGCGTGCCGGGCATGCGGCCGGCCTTGAGGTACTGCGCGGCCGTGGCCTGCGCAAAGGTGCTGGTGTGTGCATCGCTGAACTGCTTGCACATGGTGGCCTTGCCCAGCAGTTCAGCCGGGGCAATCATCCAGCCCACGCGCAGGCCGGGCGACAGCACCTTGCTCAAGCTGCCGCAGTGCACCAGCAGATCGCGGCTGCCGGGCACGGTGGCCGACAGGTTGAGCAGGCTGGGTGGCGGCGCGTCGCCAAAGTACAGATCGCCGTAGGGGTCGTCCTCGACGATCAGGGTGTTGTGCTTCACGGCCATCTCCAGCACGGCCTTGCGGCGCTCCAGGCTCAGCATGGCGCCGCTGGGGTTGCCGAAGGTGGGGATCAGGTAAACGAATTTCGGCTTGTGTTCGGCGATGAGCTTTTCCAGCTCGTCGGTCTTCACGCCGTTGCCGTCGATGGGCGCGCTGATGAGTTCGGCGCCGTACAGGCGAAAGCACTGGATGGTGGCGAGGAAGGTCGGGCCTTCCACAATCACCTTGTCGCCGGGGCTGATGAGGGTCTTGCCCAGCAGATCCAGCGCCTGCTGGCTGCCGGTGGTGACGATGAGGTTGTCGGCCGCGACATCCTTGGCGCCCTTGCTGGTCATGAAGGCGGCCAGTTGCTCGCGCAGCGGGTTGTAGCCCTCGGTGGCGCCATATTGCAATGCTGCGCCGGGCTCTTCGGCCAGGGCGGCGTTGCTGGCTGCGCGGATGCCTTCCACGTCAAACATCGCGCTGTCCGGAAAGCCACCCGCAAAGCTGATGATGCCGGGCTTGCCCAGCAGCTTGAAAAGCTCGCGAATGGCGGAGGTTTCTACGTTGTTCAGGCGGTCGGCAAATTGCATGGCGTGGACAGAAGTGGTTGGCAACAAACCGTGCATTGTCGCCAATTGCGGCGCAGGATTCATGCGGTGTCCGTCCGACAGGCTCTAAACTGGGTTTTCCCTCCACCGCCATAGCCCCGCCCGCCATGACCCTGACCCTCCGCACCCTGCCCCGCATGCGCCTTGCCACCATGCGCCACACCGGCGCCTACGGCCACCCGGGCCTGACCGAGTTGTGGGAGCGTTTTGGCAGCTGGTGTGCCGCCCATCGGCTGGATGATCCGCGCCCCAAGTTCTATGGCTTCAGCCACGACGACCCGGCCTGCACGCCGCCCGAGCAGTGCCGCTATGACGCAGCGGTGCAGATTGGCGTGGGCCTGCGCACCGGGCCCGATGTGCAGGTGATGGACTACGAAGGCGGCGACTACGCCTGCATGCACTTTGTGGGCACGGGACCCGAGATTGCCGCCGCCTGGGCGCAGATGGGCACGCCGGGCCAGATCCCCGACGGCTGGGAATGGGAGCCCCGCGCTGCGCTGGAGATCTACGACGAGGACTTTGCGGTGGACCCGGCCACGGGGCGCTTTCCGTGCTGGCTGTGTATTCCGGTCAAGCGGACGCGCTGAATCCCATCGGGTTGCGCTGACGGGCCGGGTAGCCCTTTTCAGCGCGGACCGTCAATCCACCCGGATATCCGCCCGTGCCGCCACGGCGCGCATCAGTGGCAGCTCGCGCTCAATGCGCGCGCGCAGCGCGTCGCCATTGCCACCCAGCGGCGTCAGGCCGATGTCCACCATCTTCTTCTTGAACTCCGCCGAGGCCATGGTCTCGGCCAGGGCCTTTTCCAGCTTTTTCTGCACGGGTGCGGGCAGCCCTGCGGGCCCCACAAAGGCAAACCAGGAACCCATGTCAAAGCCGGGGTAGCCGCTTTCGGCCACCGTGGGCACGTTGGGCAGCAGGGCCAGGCGCTGCGGGCTGAGCGCCGCAATCGCCTTGATCTTGCCGGACTTGATGAGCGGGGTGGATGCCACCACGGTGTCCACCGCCAGTTGCACCTGCCCGCCCATCAGCGCCGTGAGACTGGGCGAGCTGCCGTTGAAAGGCACATGCATCATCGGAAAACCTGCGGTGGTCTTGAGCATCTCGGCGCCAAAGTGCACCGACGAGCCCGTGCCATAGGAGCCGTACGAGAACTTGTCCGGCGCGGCCTTGGCCTGGGCCACGATGTCCTTGAGCGACTGCCCCGGGGTGTCGTTGTGGGCCACCAGCAGCAGCCCCATGTCGGCCACCAGGGCCAGGGGGGTGAAGCTCTTGACGGGGTCGTACGGCAGGTTGGTGCGGATGGCCGGGTTCATGGTGAGCGTGGTGTTGGACCCGAGCAGCAGCGTGTACCCGTCAGCGGGCGCCTTGGCCACCATGGACGCCGCCACCACGGTGCCCGCGCCGGGCCGGTTCTCGACCACCATGGGCTGCCCCAGACGCTCCCCCAGGGCCGTGGCCAGCAAACGTCCCAGGATGTCGGTGGCTCCGCCTGGGGCAAAAGGCACGACCAGCTTGATGGGCCGGTCGGGGTAAGTCTGTGCCTGCGCCAGGCCGGGCGCGCCCAGCACCAGTGCGCTGAGCAGAAGACTCGATACGAAGCGGGAACGCAGCATGGTGAAGCTCTCCTGAAAGCACGTTGACAAAAGCGGGGGGGTAGCGGGGGTTCACGGTGGTGACGGAATGGCGAGCAGCGAGGCCCAGGTCACCCCAGCAAGGGGCTGCGCTGGCGCGCGTACCCACTGGCCTGGTCGTAGGCATGGCCGATCTGCAGCACGGCGGCGTCAGACTGTGCCGGGCCGATGATCTGCAGCCCCGCAGGCAGGCCGCCGGGGCCAAAACCTGCGGGGGCTGCCAGCGCGGGCAGGCCGGCCATGGTGGCGGGCACCACGGTCTCCATCCAGCGGTGGTAGGTGTCCATGGTGCAGCCGCCGACCTCGTGGGGCCAGTCCAGCCCGGCATCGAACGGGAAGACCTGGGCAGCGGGCAACACCAGAAAATCGAATTGCTCGAACAGGCCGCGCAGCACCTGGTACCACGCGCTGCGCACGCGGGCCGCGTCGTACACCTGCAGGGCCGTGAGGCGCATGCCACGCTCGATCTCCCACACCGCCTCGGACTTCAGCAGTGCATGCGTGGCCGGGTTGCGATACAGGGCCGCATTGGCCCCTGCCACGCTGAAGCTGCGCAGATCGATCCAGGCGTTCCATAGCTGCTTCAGGTCGAACGCGGGCACCACGGCCTCCACTGTGCAGCCCACGGTGCGAAAGTGCTCCAGCGCGAGCTCGCAGGTGGCCAGCACGCCAGGCTCGGTGGGCAAATGGCCACCTAGGTCACCCAGCCAGCCGATGCGTGCACCGCGCCAGTCGCGCTCCAGCGGCTGGCCCAGCAGG
>NZ_QAIM01000431.1:0-3270 GCF_003061035.1 Acidovorax sp. HMWF018 | reverse complement strand
AGCGGCAGGCGCGCATCAAAACCCGCCTGCACCGACAGCAGCAGCGCCAGGTCCGGGATGTTGCGCGCCATGGGCCCGGCCACGCTGAACTGCTGGAAGAACACTTCCTCCGTCGGCCCGTGCGGCACCAGGCCGAACGAGGTGCGCAGGCCGTATACGTTGTTGAACGCCGCTGGCGTGCGCAGCGAGCCCATCATGTCCGAGCCATCGGCCACAGGCAGCATGTGCAGGGCCACTGCCACGGCTGCGCCGCCACTGCTGCCCCCCGCCGACACAGCCGGGTTGTGGGCGTTGCGCGTGGTGCCGTACACCGGGTTGTAGGTGTGCCCGCCCAGGCCAAACTCGGGCGAGTTGCTGCGGCCGATGAACAGTGCGCCGCCTGCGCGCATGCGCTCGAACACCACGGCGTCGGTGGCCGACACCTGCCCGGCAAAGATGGGCGAGCCCCGCGTGGTGACCATGCCTGCGGCGGGCATGATGTCCTTGGGCGCCTGCGGAAACCCATGCAGAGGGCCCAGGCTCTCGCCGCGCGCCAGTTGCGCATCGCGCTCTGACGCCTGCGTGCGCAGGGCGTTGCGGTCCACCATCGCCACCAATGCATTCACCACGGGGTTCAGCCGGTCCACCTGGGCCAGGTAGGCGTCCAGCACCTCGGTGCAGGAGACCTCCCGTGCATGGATGGCGCGCGACAGTCCGGCGGCCGTGTAGTCCACGATGTGGCTGGGGGTGCCACCCGGGGTGACGCTGTTTGCAGGAGGCATGGGGGCTGGGGCCGGTGAATGTGTCATTGGTGAGTCAGCATAAGCAGCATGCTGCGTTTCGACAATCAACGATTTCTGGGGTTATCTTTGCGTTTTACGCAATCCATACCCCGAAAGGCCCCCATGCTTTCCAGCCGCTTGCAGGACACGGCGCTGCGCTACTTTCTGGAGGTGGTGCGCAGCGGCTCGGTCAGCGAGGCCGCCGCGCGCCTCAATGTGTCGCCTTCGGCCGTGAGCCGCCAAGTCGCCGCCCTCGAAGACCTGCTGGGCGTGCCGCTGTTTGACCGGCGCCCGCGCGGGATGGCGCCCAGCGCGGCGGGCGAGCTGCTGGCCGCCCATGCCCGGCGCGGCGCGCTGGAGGCCGACCGCGTGGTCTCCGACATCCAGGCGCTGCAGGGCCTGCGCACGGGGCTGGTGCGCATCTGCAGCTCTGCGGGGTTTGCCATCGAGTTCCTGCCCCGCGTGATGGCGCAGTTCCGCCTGCAGTACCCCGGCATCCAGTTTCACCTGCGCGTGGCCAGCCCCGCAGCTGTGACCGTGGCGGTGCTCAACGGCGATGCGGACATTGGCCTGACCTACAGCCGCTCGGCCGAGCGGGACATCACCGTGCAGCACCGCCAGGCCGCGCCCGTCATCGCCATCATGCGGCCTGACCACGCGCTCGCACGCGCCCACTCCGTCACGCTGGCGCAGATGCACGCCTACCCCATCGCCCTACCCGAGCGCGACAACACCGTGCGCCAGCTGTTCGACATCGGCTGCAGCCAGCGTGGCCTCGTCTTTGAGCCCGCCCTGGTATGCAACCACTTCGAGACGCTGATGCACTTTGTGCTGCATGGCGGCGGCCTGTCCATCTCGGGCGAGGTGACGGTGCGCGATCGGGTGCAGCGCGGCGAAATGCATGCCGCCCAGATCCGCGAGCCCGGCATGAGCGCCCGCGCCGCCGAGCTGCAAACCCTGAGCGGCCGCACCCTGCCCGCTGCCGTGCGCATGTTCCTGGAGTTTCTGCAGGCGCAGCTGCGGGACAATGCGCCACCGGCCACGCCCGCCAAAAGAAGCCAGCCACCTGCCCCACCCCGCCAACGATGATGATGAAAACCGCCCAGATCGAGCCCTTCTTCGCCACCCTGAAGGCGGCCAACCCTATGCCCAACACGGAGCTGGAATACACCACCCCGTTCGAGCTGCTGGCCGCCGTGCTGCTGTCGGCCCAGGCCACTGACGTGGGGGTGAACAAGGCCACGCGCAAGCTGTTCCCCGTGGCAGGCACGCCCCAGGCCATCCTGGATTTGGGACTGGAGGGGCTGGAGGGCTACATCAAGACCATCGGCCTGTACCGCACCAAGGCCAAGAACCTGATGGAGACCTGCCGCATCCTGGTGGAGCAGCACGGCAGCGTGGTGCCCCGCACGCGCGAGGCGCTGGAGGCCCTGCCCGGCGTGGGCCGCAAGACGGCCAACGTGGTGCTGAACGTGGCCTTTGGCCAGCCCACCATGGCGGTGGACACGCACATCTTTCGGGTGAGCAACCGCACCGGCCTGGCGCCCGGCAAAAACCCGCTGGCGGTGGAGCTGCAGCTGATGAAGCGCGTGCCTGCGGCCTATGCGGTGGATTCGCACCACTGGCTCATCCTGCTGGGCCGCTATGTGTGCCAGGCGCGCAAGCCGCGCTGCTGGGAATGTGTGGTGAGCGAGTATTGCGACTACCGGCCGAAGACGCTGGCGCCCTAACGCGCAGAAAGCACAGCGCTTCAAATTTCATAGCAACCAGCGCATATTCTTCTAGCGCATCCAGCCAAAAACACTCAAAACCTGCGCTCTGGCAGAGATTTCGAGCCCTTGCGCAACCGCCAGCCCACAAGGCCGGGTCAGCCAACGCAGCGGGTGCCCAGCGCCGCCATCTCTTGCGACACCCCCACCCAGGCCACATCAAACCCCGCCACCTTGCGCTCCGGCGGCACGGGGTGCGCGCGTAGCGCCCAGGTGGCACCGGCCACCACGCTGTCGATCACGGGCACCGACACCTGCGGCTGCACGGCGGCAGCCATGCCTGCCAGCCCCGCCCCACCCAAAATGACGGCCTGCACCCCCATCTGCCGCACCACGTCCCTGCAGGCCTGGGCCAGCAATGCGCGGGCCGCCTCGGGGTCTGCGGCCAGTTGGGCACCGGTGGGCGCCACGGTGTGGATGCCTGCCAGTGCGTGGGCGTGGCCCAGCGCCTGGGCCAGCCGCTGCAGCATGGGGCCCCAGCGCTCGCCACCGGTGACGATGGCAAAGCGGCCATGGCGCGCAGCCTCGATGAATGACGCTTCGGCCAGGCCAGTGACAGGCACCGGACTGCTCTCGCGCAGCGCCATCAGGCCGGGGTCGCCAAAGCAGCCGATCAGCACCGCGTCGGGCGCGGTCTGCGGCTGTGCGATCTCATGCGCCCACACATCGAGCGCGGCGTGGGCCGCCACGGCGTAGCTCGCCTCGCACGCGATGTACGGTGCGCCAAAGCGGGCCGTGGT
>NZ_QAIM01000430.1:0-3226 GCF_003061035.1 Acidovorax sp. HMWF018 | reverse complement strand
CCTGGTACGTGGCCCTGCCCACCACGGTGGCTCTGATCAATCCGCGCCTTGGCAAGTTCAACGTGACAGCCAAGGGCGGGCTGGTGGACGAGCCGTACTTCGACTGGGTGATCTCCCGCCCCTACACCGTTCTGGTCCTGCTTAACTTCGCAGCCTTCGGCATGGGGCTGCTGCGCCTGTTCTTTTGGAATACCGAGGAAACCGCCACCGTACTCCTCAATCTGCTATGGACGGTCTACAGCATCCTCATGCTGGGTGCTGCGTTGGGTGTGGCATCCGAAGCACGCCAGGTGCGGCGAATGCACCGCGTGGCCACGCAATTGCCCGCAACCTTGTACCAGGACGACGGAACCGTGCTTCAAGCCCTTTGCATCGACTTTTCCATGACTGGTGTAGGCCTGCAATTGCCTGAAGGCACTCCACTGGCCGTGGGAGACAAGGTCCAGGTGGGACTGTGGCGCAACGATATGGAATGCACCTTTCCAGCCACGGTGATGTTGCACAGAGGCCAGAGCGCCACCGGTTTTCAGTTTGACCCCATGACGCGCGAACAACAAATCGACCTGGTGCAGTGCACCTTTGCCCGCCCCGACACCTGGAGGCAATGGAACGACAGCCACGATACCGACCGACCTTTGCATGGCCTGCAGGAAATCGCGCAGCTGGGCGTGCTGGGCTACCGCAAGTTCTGGACTTCGCTGGTGGAGTCGGCACGCAGCCGATGGCCCCTTCGCAAGCAGCGCAGGCAAGAAAGGCTGCCGGCATGAGCTTCTGGCATTTGATTTTCCTTGCCAAGGTGGGCCTGTACTTTGGTGGCTATATCGGCTTGAACTGGTGGCTGAACCTGCTGTTGTGGGCGTCCATGCTGCCCCCCATTGCGCACAAGGGGTGGCGCCGTGTACGCGCTGCAGTCGCCGTAGCGGCTGCCATCGCACTGCTGTATGCCGACTCTTACCTTCCCAGCCCAGGACGCGTGCTGTCGCAGCTCAAAGCGCTGAGTGGCTTCAGCGCGGACTACTGGCTGGAACTTGCCCAGCGGGTGTTCAACCCTGAAATGCTGCTGGTGGGACTGGTCGGCATCGTGCTTTATGCAGCACTGGCCCGGCGGGTGCGTGCGGGGACGTTTGCATTGCTGGCGTTGTTGAGCGTACCGGTGGTAGCGGCCCTGCAGGAGCAGGCGGCTACGCCCCAGGCCACCATGGCCGCAGCAAGCGGATTGAACTCGGCCGCCGCGCCCAACGACAATCAGGACACGTCGCCAGACGCTCTGCTGCAACGCTTTTACGCGAGCGAAAGCCAAAGGCGCGTCCAGTTCACCGCGCCCAATACGCCCCCGGCATTCGACATCATCCTGCTGCATGTGTGCTCCTTGTCGTGGGATGACATGGACTTTGTAGGACAGCGGGACAACCCATTCCTCAAGCGTTTTGATGTGTTGTTCACCAACTTCAACAGCGCTGCCAGCTACAGCGGGCCAGCCTCTCTGCGGGTATTGCACGGCACCTGTGGCCAAACACCACACAACAAGCTGTACGAGGGCATTGATCCGCAGTGCTACGTGTTTCCCAACCTGGAAAAAGTGGGCTACCAGACCGCTGCACTGCTCAACCACGACGGGGTGTACGAAGAGTTTGCCCATGCGCTGGAACAGCGCGGAGGCCTTGCTGGCAAGCTGCAGTCCAATCAGGGCGCGCCCGTGCACATGCAGAATTTTGACGGCTCGCCCATCTATAACGACCACGCCTTGTTGGCGCAATGGTGGAAGAAGCGCAGCACTGACCGCAGCACCGGGCCCGTGGCGCTGTACTACAACACCATCTCCCTGCACGACGGAAATCGCGTGCCAGGCATGGCTTCGCGCAACAGCCTGGAGACATTCAAGCCCCGCCTGGTACAGCTGCTCGCCGACTTCGACAAGTTCATCTCCGAACTGGAGGCAGCAGGCCGCCCTGTGGTCGTGATGCTGGTCCCTGAGCACGGCGCATCGCTGCGCGGAGACAAAATCCAGATGTCGGGCATGCGGGAGATTCCTGGCCCCCGCATCACCCTGGTCCCCGCTGCGGTGAAGCTGGTGGGCATGAAGCCATCTGAGGCATCCGCCCCAGCAGCGCCCGTGGTTGTGAACCAGCCGATGAGCTACCTGGGCTTGTACACCTTGCTAGGCGATCTGATTCGCGACAACCCTTACGTCGACTCCGCGCGCCCGTTGGCGGAGCGGCTCGCAGCCCCGGTCACTACCCCCTTTGTGTCAGAGAACGCCGATGTGATCGTGATGCGCAACATGGAAGGCAAGTACGTGATGCGCTCGGGGAACGGTGAATGGGTTCCCTACAACTATTGACTACGTTGGCTTGAAGCCCGAACGGGGCGTGACGAGGGGTTGCGCGACAGCCCCCTTCTCCGCACCCTGCCGCATGCGTCCCGCATAATCCATCCGCACCGCCGCGCCATCGCGCGATGCCACGGCGGTGCGATGTCCTTCGCGTGCCCGCAACCCCCATCTGCCACCACTCATGAACCCACAAGCCCATCTGCTCTGGAAAGCACCCCGCTGGGCGCTCGCGATCCTGTTGGCTGTGCTGGGCATGCTCGGGCCTTTCTCCATCGACACCTACATCCCCGCGTTCTCAGGCATCGCCGCGGCGCTGGGAGCCACACCGGTGGAAATGCAGCAGACGCTGTCCGCCTACCTGTTCGGCTTTGCGTTCATGAGCCTGTTCCACGGCGCGCTGGCGGACAGCTTCGGGCGCAGGCCCGTGATCTTGTGGGGCATCGCCGTGTTCACGCTCGCTTCCGCAGGGTGTGCGCTGTCGCAAACGATCGGGCAACTGGTCTTTTTCCGGGCACTGCAAGGCCTGTCCACGGGAGCAGGGATCGTGGTCTCCCGCGCGGTGATCCGCGACATGTTCCCTCCAGCACAAGCGCAGAAGGTTATGAGCCAGGTGACCATCTACTTTGGAGTGGCTCCAGCGATTGCTCCCATCATCGGAGGCTGGCTCTTTGTCCACACCGGGTGGCACAGCATTTTCTGGTTCCTGACCTTCGTGGGAGTGGCCTTGTGGACCGCCAACTTCAGGCTGCTGCCAGAGACCTTGCATGTGGAGCAGCGCCAGCCCTTTCATGTGCGCCATCTAAGGCTACGCTGAACAAGCCCTCGAAATTTCCCGCGCGAACGCGGAAGACGCCATTTTTTGGATTTTGTGGCCTCTTGCGCCGCCCATTTGGG
>NZ_QAIM01000429.1:798-5901 GCF_003061035.1 Acidovorax sp. HMWF018 | reverse complement strand
GGTCAGCGCCTTTCACAGCCCCAGCGTGCGTGTGTATGCCAACGAGGACATCGTGGGCGTGGAGGTGGGTGGCGCGGTGAAGAACGTGTTGGCCATTGCCACCGGCCTGTGTGACGGGCTGGCGCTGGGGCTGAACGCCCGCGCCGCGCTCATCACGCGCGGCCTGGCCGAGATGACACGGCTGGGCTTGGCGCTGAGAGCGCGGCCCGACACCTTCATGGGCCTGTCGGGCCTGGGGGACCTGGTGCTGACCGCGACGGGCGACCTGTCGCGCAACCGGCGCGTGGGCATGCTGCTGGCCGAGGGCAAAACCCTACCGCAGGCCGTCGAGTCGCTGGGCCATGTGGCCGAGGGCGTTTACAGCGCCCGCACCGTGGCGCAGCGGGCCGCCCAGCTGGGGGTGGACATGCCCATCACCCGCGCGGTGGTGGCGCTGCTCGATGGCCAGCTCACCCCGGCCGATGCGGTCGTGACCCTGATGGGGCGCGGGCCTGCCTCCGAGCTGATGTGACCCCATAGTCCCCATGAAAACAAAAGGCCCCTGCGGGATTCCACAGGGGCCTTTTGTTTGGCGGCGTTGATGCCATGCGCGCCGGGGGTGGATTCAAAACACCCCAAACAGCATCAGCAGCAGCACAACCGACAGCGGGACGCCAAGTAGCCAGGCAATGAGAGGCATGGGGATCTCCTTGAAAGGGTGAGAAGTTCAGGTGGTTTCACTGTATTTCTCACCCCGGCTGGTACTTGTCCGGCTTTGCACCCCAAACCCGTAGGCCCTCACCTACCCCACCTTGTAGCGCGGGCCATCCCCACAGCGCAGGGGGCCAGCGCGGCAGCCGGGCTTACAGACCCAGTTCCAGCGCCAGCAGCTCGTCCACGGTCTGGCGGCGGCGGATCAGGCGGGCTTGGCCGCCATCCACGAGCACCTCGGCAATCAAAGGCCGCGTGTTGTAGTTGGAGGACATGCTGGCGCCGTACGCGCCCGTGTCGTGGATCACCAGCAGGTCGCCCACCTGCGCCGCGGGCAGGTCGCGCGGCAGCACTACGCCGCCGTCGCCCTGGGTGAACACGTCGCCGGATTCGCACAGCGGCCCCGCCACCACGCTGGGGCGTTCTGAGGCCGCAGAGCCATCACGGCGCAGCACGCTCATAGCGTGGTAGCTGCCGTACATGGACGGGCGCATGAGTTCGTTGAAGCCGGTATCAACCAGCACAAAGTGGTTGTTGCCCGCGTTCTTGGTGGCGCGCACCTGGCCCAGCAGCACACCCGATTCGGCCACCAGGAAGCGGCCGGGCTCGATCTCCAGGCCGAGCTTGTGGCCCACGATCGCCTCGGCCTGCTGGCGCGCGGCGTCCCACAGGCCGTGGTAATGCTGCGTGTCGACCACGGGGTCGCCGCTGCGGTAGGGGATGGACAGACCACCACCGGCCGAGATGGCGTGCAGGTCATGCCCCGCCGCATGCGCCGTGCGCACCAGGTTGACCATGGCACCGCACACTTCCTGCAGGTGGCTGTAATCCACACCCGAGCCGATGTGCATGTGCAGGCCCACCAGCTTCAGGCCATGCTGCTTGATCGCATCCAGTGCCGCAGGCAGGTCGGTGTACCAGATGCCGTGCTTGCTGTGCTCGCCACCCGTGTTGGTCTTGTTGCTGTGGCCGTGGCCAAAGCCGGGGTTGATGCGCAGCCACACCGCATGGCCGGGCGAACGCGCGCCCAGCTGGTGCAGCATGTCGATGGAGCCTGCATTCACGGGCACACCGTGCTCCACCACGCAGTCGAGCGTAGAGGCGTCGAACAGGTCGGCGGTGAAGACAATCTCCGACGGCTCTCCACCCGCCACATAGCCCGCCGCCAGCGCGCGCAGGATCTCGCCACGCGAGACGGCATCCACCTTCACGCCCTGCTCGCGCATGAGCTTGAGGATGTGGATGTTGGAGCAGGCCTTCTGCGCAAAACGGATGGTCTCGAAATTGGACACCTGCGCAATGCGCTGGCGGATGGTGGCCGCGTCATACACCCACAGCGGGGTGCCAAACTGGTCAGCCAGGGCCCAGAGCTGGGCGGAGGAGAAGGGGTTGGACATGGGGAGGCTCCGAAGACAGAGGGCGTGAACGATGCGCGGATGATGCCGCCATCCATGTATTCAGTCGAATGCTTTGATTTACGCCATCCATTCAATATGGATATGCTCTGCATATGACTGGCATGACCGAGCCCCCCCTGGCCCACCGCATCACCCACCGCCACATCGAGGTCTTCCGCGCCGTGATGACCGCAGGCAGCGCCACCGGTGCGGCCGACTTGCTGCACAGCTCGCAACCCACCGTGAGCCGCGAGCTGGCGCGGCTCGAATCGCTGCTGGGCTATGCCCTGTTCGAGCGCGTGCAGGGCCGGCTGCGCCCCAACGCCCGGGCGCTGGCGCTGTGGGACGAGGTACAGCGCTCGTGGCAGGGGCTGGAGCGTGTGGTGGACCGGGCCGTGGCCCTGGGCCGGTCGGGGGCCGTGCAACTGTCGGTGCTTTGCCTGCCCGCGCTGGCCCATGCACTTCTGCCGGGTGCGGCGGCACGGCTGATGCAGGCGCACACCGAGGCACGCTTGTCCGTCACACCGCAGGAATCGCCCCTGCTCGAAGAATGGATGAGTGCCCAACGGTTTGATCTGGGCCTGTGCGAACAGACCACCGCCCCGCCCGGCACGCGGGCGGAGGTGCTGCTGACGCTGGACGAGGTGGCCGTGTTGCCCGCGGGCCACGCACTCGCGCACAAATCGGCACTGGACCTGGCCGACTTTGCGGGCGAGTTTTTTGTGAGCCTTTCGGCCGACGACCCCTACCGCCGCCTGATCGACGCCCGGTTTGCCGAGGCAGGCGTGGAGCGCACGCTGCGCGTGGAGACCCACAGCGCCGCCGCGGTGTGCGCCATGGTCGAGCGAGGCCTGGGCATCGCCATCGTCAACCCCGTCACCGCCCTGGCCGCCGCCAGCGAGCGGCTGGTGCTGCGGCGGCTCGCGTTTTCCATCCCGTTCAGCGTGACGGCGCTGCTGCCGCTGTACCGCCCGCCCCTGCCCGAGGTGGTGCCCATGCTGGAGGCCCTGCGCGCGCAGGCCCAGGCCATTGCAACGCAGCTGCCGCCCGCCATGGACTGATGTAACAGGATCTACAAACTATGATTTTGATAGCATCAAAGGCATATTGCACTAGCGCTATCGGCACAAAGGAGCCACAACCGGGGCTCCTTGCGCGTTCCGGACAGTTTCCTCAGCCGCCCGGCGCCGCCAGGCTGCGCACCTTGACCGCCAGCCGCTCTTCGACGGAGGGCGACACGAACTTGGTCACCTCACCACCCAGCACCGCAATCTCGCGCACAAAGGTGCTGCTGATGAATTGGTACTTGTCGCTGGGGGTCAGGAACACGGTTTCCACCTGCGGCATCAGGCTGCGATTCATGCCTGCCAGCTGGAACTCGTAGTCAAAATCGGTCACGGCGCGCAGGCCACGCACCATGGCCTTGCCGCCGCGCGACACCACAAAGTCGCGCAGCAGGCCCGAGAAGGGCTCGACCTGCACCTGGGGATACATCTTCACGGCCTCGCGCACCATCTCGATGCGCTCTTCCAGCGAGAACAGGGTCTTCTTGTGGTGGCCCGCCGCCACGGCCACGATCACACGTTCAAACAACTGGGTGGCCCTGCGCACCACGTCTTCATGGCCCAGCGTGATGGGGTCAAAGGTTCCGGGGTACACGGCGAGCACGTTCTGGGCCATGGCTGGTTGTCTCCTGTCTGGCGATTGACGTTGGCCCCGGCCCCCGGGGCGCTCCCCGCAGGGCCCGCCGGGCCGCGTGCGCGCATTATGCAGTGCAGTGCAACATGAACCGGCGTTGGCTCATTCTGTGGTGGCTGCCACAGGGCGCAGCAGGTGCGCATGCACGGCGCCAGCCTTCAGATGCCGGTACACGGCCAGGCCGCTCCCGGCCAGTTCCTCGTCCGTCCAAGCGCGGGGCGCTTCGAGGTAAATAAAGCCCTGGGCAGCCACAGCCTTGGCTGCGGCTTGCAGAGCGGGCGCAAACAGGTCGCCGTCAAAGGGCGGATCGAGCAGCACCAGGTCCACACTGGCAGGTGCGGCCTGCTTGAGGGCGGCCACGCCGTCGCCGCGCTGCACGCGCACTTCGCTGGCTTGCAGCTTGGCCTGCAGCACCTGCAGCTGGGCCACCAGCGCAGCGTCACTCTCCACCAGTTGTACCGACGCGGCGCCGCGCGAAGCGGCTTCAAGCCCCAGCGCACCAGTGCCCGCAAAAGCGTCCAGGCAGCGCCAGCCGCTCAGGTCCTGGCCCAGCCAGTTGAAGAGCGTTTCGCGCACCCGGTCGGGCGTGGGGCGCAAGCCGGGGCGCTGCGCCACGGGCAGGCGGGTGCGCTTCCATTGCCCACCGATGATGCGGATTTCGCCCGCGCCCTTGGGGGCGGCAGCCGTCGCAGCTTTGTCCTTGGCGTTTTTCTTGGTGGCCGTGGGGTCCACAGGGGCCGCAGCGGCTGCGGCCTGGGCCTTGCGGATTTCGGCGGTGATGGCGCTGCCGCGCAGGGTCGATCGGCTCATGGCTGCTTGCCTCCCACCACCACGGTCACCATGCGGTCGGGCTGCAGCTTTTGGGCCATGGCGGTGCGCACGTCGGCCACCGTCAGAGCCTCGACCTTTTTGGCCCACTGGTCCAGGTAGTCCAGCGGCAGGTCATTCCAGGCGATGTTGGCCACGTTGCCCAGCAGCTTCTTGTTGCTGTCGATGCGCAGCGCAAAGCCGCCGATGAGGTTGTCCTTGGCAGCGCGCAGTTCGGCCTCGGTGGGGCCTTCGGCCACAAAGCGGGCGATCACGTCACGCGAGACCTGCACGGCCTGAGCGGCCTGGTCGGGGCGCGTCTGCAGGCCCACGGTGAAGGCCCCGGCGTGCAGACCAGGGGCAAAGTAGCTGTAGACGCTGTAGCTCAGGCCGCGCTTTTCGCGCACCTCGTGGGTCAGGCGCGAGACAAAACCGCCGCCGCCCAGAATGTGGTTGCCCACCAGCAGTGCGAGGAAGTCCGGGTCGCGGCGCTGGAAGCCCGGCTGGCCGA
>NZ_QAIM01000429.1:0-788 GCF_003061035.1 Acidovorax sp. HMWF018 | reverse complement strand
CTGGGCCGACGCAAATGGGATGGCCTTCTCGGCAGGCGCCGTCAGCGCCGCCACCTCGCCCACGGGCGGCAGCGGTGCGCAGCCTGCCGTGGCAGGCAGGCGCGACAGCAGCGTGGCCACCAGTGTCTGCGCCTGGGCGCGCGATACAGCGCCCACGATGCTGACCTTGGCGCGGCAGGCGGCCACGTACTGTGCGTGAAAGCCCTGCATGTCGGCCACGCTGATGCGGGCCAGCGTCTCTTCGGTGGTGCGTACGCCGTAGGGGTGGCTGCCATACACCGCAGCGGCAAACGCATGGTTGGCGACGGTGGCGGGGCGCGTGTTGGCTTCTTTCAGGCTGGCGCTCCAGCGGGCCCGGTCACGTAGCCAGACGTCTTCGGTCGTCATGGGCTCGGCAATCTGGCGGGCCGCCAGGCGTGCGGCGCGTTCCAGCAGCGGCGGGTCGGTCAGCGAGCGCAGCACGTAGTGCAGTGTGTCGTTGTCGACATTGGCTTCAAAGCTGGCGCCCAGGTCGGCCCAGGCCTCGCCCAGGCCGTTTTCGTCCAGCGCGGGCTCGGCGCTGGCGTCGCGCCCGGCTTTCACGCCCTTGCTCGCCATGGCGGCCACCGCATTGGCCAGGCCGGACTGGCCTGCCGGGTCGCGGCGCGTGCCGGCGTCAAAGTCGATCTGCACATCCACCATGGGGATGACCGGGCTTTCGACCAGGTAGACCTTGGCCCCATTGGGCTCCGTCCAGTGCTGGATGGGCAGCAGCGCCCAGGCCGAATTGGAAGAAAAAAGGGCGATAG
>NZ_QAIM01000428.1:0-5525 GCF_003061035.1 Acidovorax sp. HMWF018 | reverse complement strand
CAGCAGCGCAGCGCCCCCGCGCCACTGCCGCGCGTACAACAAGGTACGGTAGTACCCGCACCGCTGGGACAGCAGACGCCCTCGCAGCTGCCGCCACAACGGGCTGCCGTGGTGGCCAGCCCCCTGCCCCCGTCCGCGCCGCTCTTGGTGCGCGACGAGGCGCCCATGGCGCCGCCCTATGGCGATGCGGTGGCCGCGCGGTTCCCCAACCCTTCTGTGGTCTACAGCACACCCGGCCTGGGTGCCGACCGCAGGGCCTTCACCACCAATGCCGAGCTGGGCCAATGGCTGCGCGGGCTGAGCGACGGCGTGCCCCGTGGCGGCACACGCGCGCAGTTGCTGCAGATTGGCACCTCGCAACGCGGCGAGCCCATCCAGGGCCTGCTGCTCACCCGTGCCGCAGGCACAGACCCTGCCAGCCTGGACAAGAGCGGCCGCCCCACCGTTGTGCTGATCGGCCAGCAGCATGGCGACGAACCCGCAGGCAGTGAGGCACTGCTGGTCATCAGCCGTGAGCTGGCCCAGGGCCTGCTCGAGCCGCTGCTGGACCGCATCAACGTGGTGGTGGTGCCCCGCGCCAACCCCGATGGCGCCGAGGTGGGCACCCGCGTCACAGCCAACGGCGTGGACCTGAACCGCGACCACCTGTTGCTCAACACGCCCGAGGCCCGCGCCATTGCGCAGGTCATCAACGACTACCGCCCCATCCTGGTCGTGGACGCCCATGAATACACCGTGGTGGGCCGCTATCTGCAGAAGTTCAACGCCATCCAGCGCTACGACGCACTGCTGCAATACACCACCACTGCCAACTATCCGGAGTTCCTCACCAAGGCATCGCAGGAATGGTTTCACCAGCCCATGGTGGCAGCCCTCAAGGCCCAGGGCCTGACGAGTGACTGGTACTACACCACCTCGACCAACCTGCAGGACAAGCGCATCTCCATGGGGGGCACTCAGCCCGACACGGGGCGCAACGTCCATGGCCTCAAGAACACGGTCAGCCTGCTGATCGAGACCCGTGGGGTGGGCATTGGCCGAATGCACATCCAGCGCCGCGTGCATGCCCAGGTCACCGCCATCACCAGCGCGCTGCGGACCACCGCCGAGCGGGCGGCCAACCTGGAGCAGGTACGCTCGTTCGTGGCCCGCGACGTCAGCGCCCTGGCCTGCCGCGACCAGGTGGTTATTGAAGCGGAGGCCACGCCCACCCAGCGCGACCTGGAATTTCTGGACCCCGAGACCGGCGCCGATCGCAGCATTCGCGTGGACTGGAACTCATCGCTGACGCTGCGCAACACCAAGGTGCGTGCGCGGCCCTGCGGCTATTGGCTGTCGGCAGAAGCCAGCGGTGCAGTGGAACGCCTGCGCCAGCTGGGCATCCAGGTCATGCGGGTGGCAGAGCCAGGTTCTGTCCTGGCCGAGAGCTACCGCGAAACCGCGCGCGAAGCCGGCAACCGCCAGGACGTGATCGGCACCATTGCTGGCGGCGGGGACATCGTTCGCGTGCAGGTGTCCACACTGCGCAGCGCCATCGACGCACCCGCTGGCAGCTTCTATGTGCCGCTGAATCAGCCGCGTGCGAACCTGGCCGTGGCTGCGCTGGAGCCCGACACGCAGAACAGCTACTTTGCCAACCACCTGATCCAGGACCTGGGCCAAAGCGCCCGCGTGATGGCCGTGCCATCGCTGGTGTTTGAAGAAACAGATTGATCAGTGCCTTGCGGCAGGTCGCTGCATGGCGCGAGGCTGAGGTCTGCGTTCTTGGCGGGGGCAGATGGGACGCTCCGTGAGGACGCTGCCCGGATGCTGCGCTGCGACTGTGGCTGCAGTCGCAATTTCGCTATCAATTCAATAGCTATTTAGGCATATTCTTCTCGCGCTACAGACAGATTTCTTTCAAATCATGCCGGTCCATGCAGTGGCGCAGGCCGCGTGGCGCGGGTCTGGCGGTCCCGGGCACGCTCCAGCACATGGCGTGCCATGGCCTGTGCCAAGGCATCTTCTGCCAGGAACACCTGGGCATGGCTGCATTCCTGCACCAGCCGCTGGGCCTCGTCCTCGTTGTGGCTGCGCACCACGATGTCGATGCCCGGGTTCAGAGTCTGCGCCGTCTCGATCATCTGGCGCACCTGCAGCGCGTCCGGGGTAGCCACCACCAGCATGGCGGCCCGTGCAATGTGGGCCTGGATCAGCACGGCAGGCTCCACCGCGTCACCAAACACGGCGGCCACGCCATCGGCCCGCAAGGCTTCCACGAGCTCCCGGTTCTGCTCCGCCACCACAAACGGAATATCGTTGGCCGCCAGCGTTGCCGCCACACGCCGCCCTACCCGGCCATACCCCACCAGAACCACCTGCCGCGCGAGGTAACGCGAATCGGTGCTGGTGGGCAGTTCGGCCAAAGGGTCATCCCGCTGCTCCAGCCGCCGTGCAAGCGCCGATCGGGCGCGCAGCCAGCCCTGCAACGGTGCAATGGCATGGAACAACAACGGGTTGAGCGCCATGGAGAACAGGGCCCCCGCCAATACCAAGCTGGCCCCCTCTGGCGGCAGCAGCCCCAACGAAGAACCCAGTGCGACCAGAATGAACGAGAACTCACCAATCTGCGCGAGGCTGGCCGATACGGTGAGCGCTGTGTTGAGCGGGTAACGGAACGCCAGCACCAGGCCCGCAGCGGCCACCGTCTTGCCCAGCATGATGATGGCGACCACTGCCAACACTTGCAGTGGGCGCTCCCACAAGACGGCGGGGTTGAAGAGCATGCCGACCGACACGAAAAAGAGTACGGCAAAGGCATCGCGCAAAGGCAGCGACTCATGCGCAGCGCGGTGGCTGAACTCGGACTCGCGCATCACCATGCCGGCAAAGAAGGCCCCGAGCGCAAACGATACGCCAAACAGCTCAGCCGACCCGAACGCAATGCCCACCGCTGCGGCCACCACGCACAGCGTGAACAACTCACGCGAGCCTGTGCGAGCCACCTGCCACAACAGCCAGGGAAACAGTCGGCGCCCGACCAGCAGCATCAGCACCACAAACGCACCGACCTGCAGCAGGGTCCAACCCAGCGTGCGCCAGAGCTGCGCAGCATCCAGGTCGGCCCCGGTGCCGCCTCCCAGCCATCCGCCCAGCGGGGGTAGCAGCACCAGTACCAGCACCATGGCGAGATCCTCCACCACCAGCCAGCCCACTGCGATGCGTCCGGTGTAGCTGTCCAGAATCCCCAGGGTCTCCAGCGCACGCAACAGCACCACCGTGCTGGCCACCGACAGTGCCAGACCAAAAACCAGGGCACCACCCATGCCCCAGCCCCACCACAGGGCCAACGCCATACCCAGCGACGTCGCCACGATCATCTGCACCACAGCACCCGGCACGGCAATCTTGCGCACGGCCAGGAGGTCGCCCCACGAGAAATGCAGGCCCACGCCAAACATCAGCAGCATCACACCAATCTCCGCCAGCTGGCTGGCCAGGGCCGCATCTGCGACAAAACCGGGAGTGAACGGGCCGATGGCCACCCCTGCCAGCAAGTACCCCACCAATGCTGGCAGCCGCAGACGGGCGGCCAGAAAGCCCAGCACCAACGCCAGGCCCAAGGCGGCAGCAATGGTGTGGATCAGCGTGACGCTGTGTGGCATGGGCAAATGCTCCAGTGAGGGGGGCAGTCAAGGGGGATGGCCCGGTTATAACCGCATCACCATCCCGGCAGCAAAATCGCCCCTGCGGCAGCGCCAAGAGCAGGGGCCAGGGCGGGTATGATTAGCGTCCTGCGTTACGCAGATGCGGACACTCCGCAAGCCCGTCCGGCCACACAGCCGGCCAACATCCATCTGCCCGTAGCTCAACTGGATAGAGCAATAGCCTTCTAAGCTATAGGTCGGGGGTTCGAGTCCCTCCGGGCAGGCCAAAACAGACCTCCACACAGTCTCACAACCTCTCAGAACCCGCACGTTTCCTAGCGTTGCGGGTTTTTTGTTGTCTCAGGCCATTTCACTACGTACCATGAGATACCGTCAAAAAAACGGTATCTCTGACGGTATCTCTGAAGTACCGCACCCCAGATACCGTTAGCAGGGGAAGCAATGGCACTCACAGACACATTCGTTCGACAGGTGAAGCACAGCGGCAAAGCCAGCGGAGACAAGTACGCCGATGGCGGGGGCATGTACCTGCTGGTCAAGGCCAGCGGCAGGTACTGGCGCATGGACTACACCCACGCAGAAAAACGCAAAACACTTGCATTAGGCGTGTACCCCGAAGTCTCTCTAGCCAAAGCCCGAAAGCGCCGTGACGACGCCCGCGAACTCCTGGCCGAAGGACTCGACCCCAGCGCAGCCAAGAAGGCCGAAAAGCTGGCAACCCGCGTAGCCGCAGCCAACACCTTTGAAGCGGTGGCCCGCGAATTCCACGCCACCCAGGCCAGCGGCTGGAGCCCCCGCTACGCGGCACGGTGGATCGAGCGCATGGAGAAAGACCTGTTCCCGCACATCGGCAAGCTAACCCTGCCCGCCATCACCGCGCCCGTGCTGCTAGACGCACTGCGCAAGGTAGAGAAGCGCGGCGCCAACGAAACCGCCCACACCCTGCGCCAGACCGCTGGGCAGGTGTTCCGTTACGGTGTGCAGACCGGGCGCTGCGAGCGCAGCCCCGTGACTGACCTGCACGGCGCATTGAAACCTATCGTGGTCAAGCACATGGCTGCCGTGCTGGAACCTGCCAAGGCGGGCGAGCTGTTGCGGGCCATTGATGGATACACCGGCCAGCCTATGACCAAGGCGGCGCTGGCACTGTCTGCCCTGCTCTTTCAGCGCCCCGGCAACATCCGGCAGATGGAATGGGCGTGGATCGACTTCGACAAGGCCCTGCTGACCATTCCATCCCAGGACATGAAGCGGCGGCTGGCGCAGAAGCTCAACGGCAGGCCGCACTTTGTGCCCCTGGCCCCGCAGGCCATCGCCATCCTGAAAGAGCTGCAGCCCCTCACCGGCCATGGCCGCTATGTGTTCCCCAGCCTGCGCACCGGCGAACGGGCCATGAGCGACAACACCATCAATGCAGCCCTTCGGCGCATGGGCTTTGCCTCCGACGAAATGAGCGCACACGGGTTTCGGGCGATGGCGCGGACGCTGATGATTGAGCGCATCCACGGCATATCCGCCGATGTGATCGAAGCACAACTGGCGCACGGCAAATCCGGGCCTCTGGGGGCAGCCTATGACCGCGCGGAATTCATGGAGCAGCGGCGCAGGATGATGAAAGAGTGGGCTGACTATCTGGACAAGCTGCGCAAAGGGGCCGATGTGATCCCCTTGCATAGCGCGGCCTGATTCAACGCTGACCGATTCGCCAGCCCTAGGCTGATCCCCGACAAACCGTTTCCCCTGACGGGCTGGGCTGGCACCTTTTTAGGGAGCACAAGGGAGTGGGCTGCTGCCGGTTCCGTTGACACCGACCTAAGCTTCTTGAGCTTTCTCGAACTGTACGGGACTGAGATAGCCGAGCGTCGAATGCCGGCGCGT
>NZ_QAIM01000427.1:5548-7769 GCF_003061035.1 Acidovorax sp. HMWF018 | reverse complement strand
GGGCAAGGGGCGGCATTGTAGTGGGGCTTGCCACCGGGCCTGTCGGGCGATCGAACCTGTCGCACGGTCCCACTTACTGATCGCGCGTGCCTCGCAGGGCCAGCCAGCCCGCAACCGCCGTGAAAGCCGCCACCACGGCCACGATGATCCAGAAGCCGTGGCCGTTGTCGGCCAACGGCACCCCGCCCACATTCATCCCAAACAGGCCGGCCAGAATGTTGATGGGCAGGGCCAGCACGGTCACCACCGTCAGCACAAACAGGCTGCGGCTGTTGGCCTCCTGCACGCTGGCGGCGATTTCTTCCTGCAGCAGCTTGATGCGCTCCTGCAGGCCCTGCATGTCGCGCAGCACCACCGAAAACTCCTCGGTCGAATCGCGCAGCTCCTGTGCATCGTCGGCGCCCATCCACGCGGGCGGGTGCTGCAGCAGGCGAAACAGCGCTGCCGGCTCGGGCGCCAGCAGCCGCTGCAGTCGCACCAGCAAGCGTCGCAGCACACCCAGCCGCGCGCGCTTGTGGTCCAGGCGCCCGGCCAGCAGTGCGTCTTCTACATCGTCGATGCGTTGTGTCACGCCACGCACGATGTCCACCAGGCCCGAGGCCTGGGTGCGCATCAGCTCGGCCAGCAGCGCCACGCTGGAGCAGGGGGCATTGCCGGTGCGCACGGCAGTGCGCAGCACGTCCACCGACCGCAGCGGGCGCGTGCGGCCGGTCACCATCAGGTGCGGCGCCACGCTGGTCCACAGGGTCGCAATGTCCGAAGGCTCGAACGCAAAATCAAAGTGTGCGTCGTTGAGCACGGCAATCAGCGTGTCGTCGTCGCGCTCGATGCGTGTCGAGACCGAGCGGTCCTTGAGCGCATCAAAAAAGGCTTCCGGCAGATGGGCGTGCCGCTCCATCCAGCGCACTGCCTGCGCGTGGCTCAGGTTGAAGTGCAGCCACAGAAACTGCCCTGACGGCGCGGCGCCTGCCTGCAGGTCGGCCAGCCATTGCGCGGCCTGGGCCGAATCCACCTCCTGCGGCGGGGTGTCGGTACCCAGCAGGTAGCCGCAGATCAGCCCGGCGGCATCTCCGCCGTAGTTCAGGCTGGCGTTGGGGGCGAGGGGATTTGACAAAGCGGCGGGGTGGTCTGCGGGCGGCACGGCCTCGCATGCTGGCCTCTGGGCATGACAGCGTTGTGACAGATCACACCAGTGTCATGGCGCTGTCACTGCAGCGGTCCACCATCGCGCATCTGATTTGCACTACCGCCGGATGCTTGCCCATGTTCTACAACAACGCCCTTGACACGCAGGAGCTGATGCAACGCATCGCCAACGACCTCATCGACAGCTACGACGAAGAGCTGGAACTGGAGATCGAAGACCGCGAGGTCGATGACATCGGCGCCCCCAGCCCTGGCGACAAGCTGGCGCGCCAGCAATACTTCAAGGACCTGTTCCGCCTGCAGGGCGAGCTGGTCAAGCTGCAGGATTGGGTGCAGCACAGCCGCCAGAAGGTGGTGATCCTGTTCGAGGGGCGCGATGCGGCGGGCAAGGGGGGCGTCATCAAGCGCATCACGCAGCGCCTGAACCCCCGTGTTGCCCGTGTGGCGGCACTGCCCGCACCCAACGACCGAGAGCGCACGCAGTGGTACTTTCAGCGCTATGTAGCGCACCTGCCTGCGGCGGGCGAGATGGTGCTGTTTGACCGCAGCTGGTACAACCGCGCGGGCGTTGAGCGGGTGATGGGCTTTTGCACCGACGACGAATACGAAGAGTTCTTCCGCACCGTGCCCGAGTTTGAAAAGATGCTGGTGCGTTCGGGTATCACGCTGGTCAAATACTGGTTCTCCATCACCGATGAAGAGCAGCACCTGCGCTTTCTGGGCCGTATTCACGACCCGCTCAAGCAGTGGAAGCTCAGCCCCATGGACCTGGAAAGCCGCGTGCGCTGGGAGGCCTACACCAAGGCCAAGGAAACGATGCTGGAGCGCACCCACATCCCCGAAGCACCCTGGTGGGTCGTGCAGGCGGTGGACAAGAAAAAGGCGCGCCTGAACTGCATTGCACACCTGCTGTCTCAGCTGCCCTACCAGGAGGTCCCACACCCGCCCGTGGTGCTGCCCGACCGCGTGCGCAACCCTGAGTATTTGCGCCAGCCCGTGCCTGCAAGCATGTACGTGCCAGAGATCTACTAAGACATCTGACGCGCCCCCTGCGGGGCCGAGGGAGGCTACGCGT
>NZ_QAIM01000427.1:1804-5538 GCF_003061035.1 Acidovorax sp. HMWF018 | reverse complement strand
GGTGGAGGCATCGACCTGCGTGGTCGTCACCGCCACCGGCACGCTGGCACTGACGGCCAGCGTATCGTTGCGCACTTGCTCCAGCAGGGCGACGGCCTCCTGCTGGTGCTCATCGATCGAGACGATCACACCCGCAAAGTCCTGGTGCGTCAGCCGCTGCTGGGCCATGCGCACGCTGTTCACCTGCCGCACGGCGGGCAGGTTCAGCTGGCGGGCCGTGGAGACGATGATGCTGCCCGTCAGCGAGCTGGGTTCGATCAGCAGGATGTCCTGGGGGCTGTGATCGCTCATGGGGCGGAGGCTCCCTGCTCGCGGCGCACCAGTTCTTCCACTGCCAGGTCGCGCAGGGAACCGAGGATGGCCAGGTCGATGGCGTCCAGTGTGCGGGGTTTGCTATCCAGCAGGCACAGGGTGCCCACGTTGTGCCCATTGGGCAGCTTGAGCGGCGCGCCCGCATAAAACTGGATGTAGGGCTCCCCTGTGACCAGCGGGTTGCCGATGAAGCGCTCGTCCTGGTTCACATCGGGCACGACCATGATGTCGTCCTGCAGGATGGCGTGGCCGCAGAACGAGATGCCTCGCGAGGTCTCGCACTGGTCCATACCCACCCGCGACTTGAACCATTGGCGGTCGCCATCGATCAGCGAGAGCAGCGCCGTGGGCACATCGAACTCCTGCGCGGCAAAGGCCGTCAGGCGGTCAAACCGCTCTTCGGGCGGCGTGTCCAGAATCAGCAGCTGGCGCAGCGCCTGCAGGCGGTCGGGCTCGTTGGCAGGGCGGGGTGGTTCTTGCATGGTGGCGACCCGGCGGGTGGTGCGGCAAAGGGCTTCATTATCGGCGGGTGCCGTGTCGCGTGCATCGCGCGGCATCACACCGGACGGGTCCCTCAGTGGCTGCGCGCACTGCCTTGCGACGGGGTGCCGCCACGCCCGAACTGGTGCCAGGCCCGGCGCAGCTGCGTGTCGGAGCTGAACCCCGCCATCAGCGCCGCCTGCGTCACGTTCTGGCCGGACCGCAGCGCGGCCTCGGCAGTGGCCAGGCGGATGCGGCGCAGGTATTGCAGCGGTGCGATGCCCGCATGTTCCAGAAACAGCCGCGTCAGATGCCGGGGTGAGGTGTGGGCCACCTCGGCCATCTGCGGCACGCTCCAGTCGGCCTGGGGCTGCTGGCCCACGGCATCCTGCACGCGGTGCAGGGCCGGATGCAGGTGGTTGCGGTGGTGCAGAAAGGGCGAGAACTCCGGGTCGTTGGGCCCCCGGCGCAGGGCCACCACCATGGCCTGCGCCACCTGCGCGGCCAGCGTGGGGCCGCAGGTGTCCGAGATGCGGTGCAGCAGCAAGTCGATGCCCGTGGTCACGCCAGCGCTGCTGTACACGGCGCCATCGGCCACAAACACGCGGTTGGCCACCACGTCGCAGCGCGGGTCCACGGCGGCCAGCTCGTCCAGATGCTGGTGGTGGGTGGTGGCACGGCGCCCCGTCAGCAGGCCGGCATGGGCGGCCAGCACCGAGCCCGCGCACACGGTGATCAGCTCCAGCTGCCCCGCCACGGGCCGCAGCCCGCGCAGCCAGTGCAGCAGCGCGCGGGCCTCGTCGCCGTCCACCGCGATGTGTTGCCCGGCCAGGCCCACCAGCACCACCCAGGCGGGGCTGGGCAGCGTGGCAGGCAGCGGCTCCAGCTGGGTCAGCACGGCACCTACTGACGAGACGGACTCGGGCGTGGGGCTCACAAAGTGCTGCACAAACCGCTCGGGCTGGCCTTGCTTGGCCAGCGTCTGATTGGCGATGCGCAGCGCTTCGGCCGGGCCCGCCCAGTCCAGCACCAGGCTGCCCGGCAGCAGGGCGAAATAGACGTGGATGGGGGAGGAGGCCGGGTTTTGCATCGATGGCTTTGGGTCAGGCTAAAAGCGTGTCAGGGCTGGGGGTTCCAGGGCGTGTCCATCTGGCGGGCCGTGCGCTCGGACAGCGCCGCGCCCAGCTGCCGGGTGACCAGGTGCAGGCTCATGTCGATGCCAGCGCTGATGCCAGCGGATGTGACGAGCGCGCCCCGGTCCACCCAGCGCACATTCTCCTGCACGTCGAGCGCGGGGTACTGCGTGCGCAGGTCGGCGGTGTCCTCCCAGTGGGTGGTGGCCGGGCCTTCGGTCAGCACACCGGCTGCGGCCAGGATGAAGGCCCCTGTGCACACCGAGGCCGTGATCTGCGCTCGGCCTGCCGCCTGGACCACCCAGGCGCGGGTGGCGGGGCAGGCCGCAGCGGCATCGACCACGCCGCCGGGCACGATCAGCACATCGGGCGCGGTGGCGCTGGCAAAGTCCGCATCGGGCAACACGCGCAAACCCGCCCGGGCGCGCACCGGGTCCAGGCTGCGGGCCACGCACTGCACCACAAACGGTGCAGGCGCGCCGGGATGTTGCCGCTGGTGCATGCGGCTGGCGGTGGTGAAGACCTCATAGGGCCCGCCCAGGTCCAGGGCCTCCACGTCGTCGAACACCAGGATGGCGACCTGCAATGGCTGGGCGCTCACTGTTGTACCTTCGGCTTCGCCTGCGGTGCGAGCTTGCTTGGGGCGGCCCGGCGCGGCGCTCATGCGGCCGCCCGGTCCAGCGCCTGTTGCACGGTGCACAGGGTCGCAAAGCGGCCTTGCAGCACGGTGGCTGTGCGGGTCTTGATGTCGGCCGCCGCCAGCACCTGGCCGTCGGGCTGCACCATGTCCCAGGTCAGCGTGGCATCGGTCACGTAGTCCACGTCCCAGCCCAGGTCGGACGCGTGGCGGGTGGTGGTTTCGCAGCATTGTTCGGTGCGGATGCCGCTCACGATCAGGCGCTGGATGCCATGGCGTGTCAGCCACACATCGAGGCCCGTGCCCACCAGCGCGCTGTGGCGCGATTTGGTGAAGGTGGCTGCTGCGTCGAAGGTGGCCAAGCCTTTCAGCGGCCGCACCTGGCCCGAGGCCTGCGAAAACGGGTTCTCGGCGACTTCGGGGCCGTCGCTGTGGAACACGCGCACCACCGGGATACCCTGGGCGACACACCCGTCGATCAGCGCGTTCTGCGCTTGCAGGTAGGCAGGCAGCTCGCGCTCGGTGAAAAAGGGACGGTGGCGGAACGATTCCTGGACATCAATCACTATCAGACAGGTTTTCATGGCGTGCTCACAGAAGCAGTGGTTTGGATGTGCTTATCTTCGCTGCCCAGCGGCCGACGGTCCGAACTGACGGAGACAGGATTCGATCAATTTCAGCCATCATTCTGTGGCGAATGACGGGCCTGGCTGACGCCCCAGGCCATTTCAGGTGCTGCGCTGGCCCTGTGAAGCGGGTTTTTGAGCCATATCAGCGTTATGCGCCGGTACATATTGCCTTTCAAGCTATCAAAGACATAGCGCTATCCGAGCCATGCGGGAAGCTGTTAAGGTGGCTAGGGTTTTCCCTGATTTTTGAATATCGACCGCCAGACCCCCTGCCCGCCTATGCCCCGCCGCTCCCGCCTGTTCTCGCTGTCGTCCCTGACGCGGGCCTACCAGCGCAATCTCAAGGCCTTCGCGCGGGCTGCGCGGGCCAGCACCCGGCCGGTGCGGGCCAAGGCAGCGTCCAAACTGCGGACAGCGCCGCGCAAGGCGGCGGTTGCCAAGATGCCTTCCACGGCCCGCACACCGCGCCCCGCAGGCAAGCCGGTGCCGTCGCGGGGCGAGTGGATGTCTGGCGTGGCCCCCGGCCCGGCGGGGGCGCGGCGG
>NZ_QAIM01000427.1:614-1794 GCF_003061035.1 Acidovorax sp. HMWF018 | reverse complement strand
TGGCTGCCGTGGACAAGGTGGCGCGCCGCCTGCCGGTGGACCTGGCGCGGGTGGCGGTGGCCGGGTTGTCGGCAGGCGCCAGCATGGCGGTGCTGATGGCGGCGCTTTACCCCCACCGGTTCTGCGCGGTGGCCATGCATTCCGGTGTGGCGCCTGGCACGGCCGAATCCGCCGCCACGGCCCTGGCGGCCATGCATGGCCGCCGCGAGGCCCATCTGCCGGACCCTCCTGCGGTTGCCGCTGCGGTCACACCGACGGACGCTACCGTGCTGCCCGTCAGCGCCGCTGCGGCCTTGCCCCCGCTGCTGATCGTGCATGGCGATGCCGATGGTGTGGTGTCGGTGCGCAACGCGGCGGCGACCGCCTTGTTGTGGGCCGGTGCGTTGGGGGCGCGGGCGGGTGCCATCCGCACTTTGCAGAGGGGCCAGCGATACCCCATGCGGGTGACCGAATTCAAGGCCCGAGGCCGTACCGTGGTGGCGCTGCGCGAGGTGGTCGGGCTGGCCCATGCCTGGAGCGGCGGCGCCGCGCAGTTGCCCTACAGCGACCCGGCCGGGCCCGATGCGTCGGCGCTCATCTGGGCCTTTGTGGCCCGTCAATTCGCAAAATAATCAAGAAAATGGCCGCAAGCGCTAGTGCTGATTGTGCTTGCTGCTATCAAAAAGTGACTATCCGTGCGGGTGGCTCCGGGGGGGGCGCAGGCCACTGCCCGGCTGCGGTCACACCAGCCGAGCGGCCACCAGTTCCTTCTTGAGGTACGCGTAGAACAGCGGCGCCGCCACCAGCCCCGCAGGGCCAAACACGGCCTCGGCCACGAACATCACGCTCAGAAGCTCCCACACGCCCATCTGGGTGCGGCGGCCCACCACCTTGGCGTTGATCACATATTCGGCCTTGTGGATCAGGATCAAAAACCCCAGGCAGGCGGCGGCCGCCAGCGGCGACACCGACAGCCCCACGATGGTGATCACCACGTTGCACACCAGGTTGCCCACGATGGGCACCAGCCCGGCCACGAAGGTGAAGGTGATCAGCACCGGCGTGTAAGGCAGCTGCAGCCCCCACACCGGCAGCACGAACAGCAGGAACAGGGCGGTGAGCAGGGTGTTGAACGCCGCGATCCAGAACTGCGCCGCCACGATCTGGCGGAACGCCTCGCCAAACAGCGTGATGCGCAGTT
>NZ_QAIM01000427.1:0-517 GCF_003061035.1 Acidovorax sp. HMWF018 | reverse complement strand
CCCGCCCCGCCATGGCCAGCGCACCGGCCTTAGCGCCCAGATAGCTGGCAATGATGCGCTGGATGTCGGCCACGCCCTCGGGCAGGTGGGAGGCCATGTCGGCGGGCAGCTTCAGGCGCAGCTCCAGCACCGTGCGGGCCATGTAGGTGAGCAGTTCCTGGTACTGCTGCGGTGCGCTGACCAGGTAGCCACGCGAATGGGTCAGGCCCAGCGCCAGCAGCGCCAGGGGCAGCAGCATCACCAGACCAGCGGCCGTGACCTGGGCCACGCGCAGGCTGGTGGGGGATGGGGCGGCTTGGCGCTGGATCCGGCCCAGCCCCGCTGCAAACCAGCCCGTGAGCGCCCGGGTGAGCAAAAAGCCCAGGCACACACACAGCAAGCCGGGCAGCAGGCCACGCCACATCACCAGCAGCAGCGCAGCGGCCACCAGCAGATAGCTGGCCACCACGATGCCCTGGTTCAGGGCGCGCGGGGGCAGGGTGGTGGGCGTGGGCTCAGGTTGCGCTGAGGGGGGTGG
>NZ_QAIM01000426.1:33264-36571 GCF_003061035.1 Acidovorax sp. HMWF018 | reverse complement strand
TTACTCGACGAACCTTTTGAAGGTCTCTCACCCGCCATCATTCCACTTGTAGCGGAGGGAGTCGCCGCGATTCGCCAATCTGGGAAAGCCATTGTGATGGCTGAATCCAATTTGCATCATGTTCCAGATTACATAGATAAACTAGTGGTGATTGAGCGCGGTGAAATTATTTACACGGGCTCGTTGAGCGGAGCTCTCGGGGACGTGGAGGTTATGAAAATTATCGCGGGTGCCGTGGATGCGGAACCTCAAACTTGACCAGGGGCGAGATATGAAGACATATACGGGCGATCGAACTATCGATGGAATTAAAGTGCTCGCCGATGGCCAATTGTTGCCTGACCGGACCGACCTGCGTCGCTATGCGGAAATGGGGTTCGAATGGGGGTACGAAGGTGCCGAGCCGCGGCAGTTGGCTTTCGCTCTTCTTTTGGATCACACCGGTGACTTGAATCTTTCCGCTGATTCTTGCGAATCTTTCATGAAGGTCATGGTTGCAAATTTTGATAATGAGTGGAGCATTGCTTCCGCAGATATTGAAAACTGGCTACGAAGCAAGTCAAGGTATTGACTGCGGCTGAAATCGAGTGTTGTTGGCAGGCATGCCCCTGTTGGGGTGAATTTAATTGGAGGTTTTCATGGAGCTTCAATCTACTATGATGAAGGAACGCCAGCGTCGATATCGCAAAGAGTATCGACATCGTGTGGCGGGTTGGTACCACGGTTGGCTGCACTTGGCGATCATTGCCATCAGCGGTTTCACGGCGCTCTACATCTATGCTGCCAATCTTCGCAACGTCCAACTGTGGGAATGGCTGGCCTTGCCATTGGGTTTCATGGCTTATCAACTCACCGAATACTTGCTGCATGCGCATGTAATGCATCGGCCTCGCAAGAACGTCATTTTCCGGGCGCTCTATGTGCGACACACATTGATGCATCATCAGTTCTTTACGCGCGAAGAAATGCGTTTCGCGGATCATAGAGATTGGCGTGTAACGTTCTTTCCCCCTTTCACAATGATCGTGCTTACCTTGCTGTCTCTCGTGCCATCGCTCGTCGCTGGCTGGATTCTCTCCCCTAATTTCGGCTGGCTGTTGATGGCCGCGCTGACGGGTAGCTACATGTTCTATGAACTCGTTCATTTCTCATGCCATGTGAACGACAACTGGCTTATTCGAAATACGCCGATTATTAATACTGCGCGCCGGCATCATACGGCGCATCACGATCATCCATTGATGATGGAAGTTAATATGGGTATCGGAACCCCTATTTTTGATTGGTTGTTTGGAACCTCCGATCTCAAAAGAGGATTTTGGGGTCATATCTTTAACGGCTACAGCACGCGTTATTTGAAGCAAGATCTTCGAAAAACAGTTCGTACACCCAATTCAAATGATGGCGTTGTGAAATCGGCAAGCTTCTAACATGACTGCCAAATATCCGGAGTGATTAAATGCCAACTAAATTCAAAGTAATTATTTCCATACTGATTTTGATGCTCTTCGGGGTGATAGGTTTGTATGAGTTTTCGATTGATCTTCGAACGGCTGGTTGGGCTGCATTTTTCTTGGGCGGGTTTATGGTGTTTTCGATCTGGATTTTTCCTGAGGTAAGCAGGGATGATCCTGTCGACGCCAATTGAGCGGCAGAGGGGTGCTCTGATTACTTCTACTTCAGATCGGATTAAGAAAATGTTCGCTCTCAAGGCAGACGCAGATGTGTGGTCGTTCTGTTTGATTTAGAACAAGTTCGTTGGTACAGCTTTGGCGGCCAGTGACGTCATACTTAACTTAACCTAGTACATCCTGATGAGATTCAATGATTTTCGCAATCTCTCCATCGACGACCGTGATGCCTTCTGGACCGAACAGGCCGGGTTGGTGGACTGGCACAAGCCCTTCGACCGGGTGTGCAACCACGACAACCCACCGTTCGCGCACTGGTTCGAGGGCGGGCTGACCAACCTGTGCCACAACGCGGTGGACCGGCACCTGAAAGACCGCGCAGACCAGAACGCGCTGATCTACGTGTCCACCGAAACGGACACCGAGCGCACCTACAGCTTCCGGGAGCTGCATGCCGAGGTCCAGCGCATGGCGGCGGTGCTGCTGGGGCAGGGCGTGAAGAAGGGCGATCGCGTGCTCATCTACATGCCCATGATTCCCGAGGCCACCTTCGCGATGCTGGCCTGTGCGCGCATTGGCGCCATCCACTCGGTGGTGTTCGGGGGGTTCGCCAGCCATTCGCTGGCCAACCGCATCGATGACGCCGCCCCTGTGGCCATCGTCAGCGCCGATGCCGGATCGCGCGGCGGCAAGGTGGTTGAGTACAAGCCGCTGCTGGACGAAGCGCTGCGGCTGTCCACCCACAAGCCAGCGTCGGTGGTGATGGTGAACCGTGGCCTGGCGCCGATGAGCCTTGTGCCCGGGCGGGACCACGACTACGCGGCCCTGCGCGAGCAGCACCTGGACGCACAGGTGCCCTGTGAGTGGATGGAGTCCACCGCCATCAGCTACACCATCTACACCAGCGGCACCACGGGCAAGCCCAAGGGCGTGCAGCGCGACACGGGCGGGTATCTCGTGGCCCTGGCCGCCAGCATGAAGCACATTTTCATGGGCGAACCCGGCGAGACCTACTTCTCCACCAGCGACATCGGCTGGGTGGTGGGGCACAGCTACATCGTCTACGGCCCGCTGATCGCGGGCATGGCGACCATCCTGTACGAAGGCCTGCCGATCCGGCCCGATGGCGGCATCTGGTGGCGCCTGGTGGAGAAGTACAAGGTGACGGTGATGTTCAGTGCGCCCACCGCCGTGCGCGTGCTCAAGAAGCAGGACCCGGCCTACCTCAAGCAGTACGACCTCTCCAGCCTCAAGGCCCTGTTCCTGGGCGGTGAGCCGCTGGACGAACCCACCGCGCGCTGGATCAGCGACAGCCTGGGGGTGCCCATCATCGACAACTACTGGCAGACGGAGAGCGGCTGGCCCATTCTCACCATCGCCAACGGTGTCGAGAAGAAAGCCAGCAAGTTCGGCAGCCCGGGTGTGCCGATGTATGGCTACAGCGTCAAGCTGCTGCACGAATCCACCGGCGAAGAACTCACCGGTGCCGATGAGAAAGGGGTGGTCGTCATCGAAGGGCCCACGCCACCGGGTTTCATGCAGACGGTCTGGAAGGACGACGCGCGCTTCGTCAACACCTACTGGAAGAGCATTCCCGGCAAGCTGGTCTACAGCACCTTCGACTGGGGCATTCGCGACCAGGATGGCTACTTCTACATCCTGGGCCGCACCGACGA
>NZ_QAIM01000426.1:30458-33254 GCF_003061035.1 Acidovorax sp. HMWF018 | reverse complement strand
CCGCCTGGGCACGCGGGAGATCGAGGAAAGCATTTCCAGCCACGCCAATGTGGCCGAGGTGGCGGTGGTAGGGGTTGCCGACCAGCTCAAGGGGCAGGTGGCGATGGCTTTCGTGGTGGCCAAGGACAGTTCTTCGCTCTACGACGATGCCTCGAAACTCAAGCTGGAGGGCGAGATCATGAAGCGGGTGGACGAGCAGTTGGGTGCCGTGGCGCGCCCGGCACGGGTGCGCTTCGTGACAGTGCTACCCAAGACCCGCAGCGGCAAACTGTTGCGCCGCGCCATCCAGGCCGTGTGCGAGGGGCGCGATCCGGGTGACCTCACCACCATGGACGATCCTGCTGCGCTGCAACAGATACGTGCATTGTTGGTAGAAGAATACTAGAAGAAAACACACCGGAATTGCCGAAACGTGCCTCACTTGCGTACGGTAGTAGCAAAGCTTTGAAGTCAGCCCTCTGTCACAAACAGACGGAGAGAGTTGTGCAGTCCATCACCTCGGTATCAAAGCCAACACACGGTAAAATCCCAGTGATTGCTGGCCCGAATGAGGGGGCGTGTTGAATCTCTGATTTGCTCCATTCATCATTGGATGGACAGGTAGCGCCGTCGCCCGATCTTCCATGACACGCTCCCGCCTCGCATTGTGGCGACGAGTTGCTGCCCCAGCCGCTGTTCAAGCACCGGCTTCCAAGGCACCAAGCTGAACCCCATACCCTCATCGAGCAGTGCGTAGCGTCCGCTGGCAAGCATCACGCTGCGCCGGTAGATGCCGGCCACGCGCTGGCCGTCAGCCACGGGGCGATACCCCAAGCCGGTTTCGGCGGCAATGTCCTTCGCGGCGAGCGTCAGTTCCCGGTCGCGCAGCGTGCCCAGCAGGTTGCGCGCCAAGATCACGCGCTGCCCGCGCCGCTCGGCCAGCCCCTGTTCCGTCAGGAAGTTGGCACGCTGCTGCATTGCCTGCTTGGCCTCGCTACCAAAACCCAAATCACCCAAGCCGGAGCCGCCGCCGATCAACTGCTGGTCGAGCCAGGTGGCGCCGATGACGCGAGCTTGACGCTCAATGGGCAGGTGCGATTTTAGCTCCACGGCCACGCCGCCCAGGCGCTGCGCGTCGTACTGGCGGCCACGCTCGGGCAGGTCGTCCGGCACCTTCCATAGCCCCTCGGCCACGCGCTCCACGATGCCAGCCCGGCGCAGGGCTTCCAGGCGCCGGACATGGGCTGCCACGACTTCTTGCGGATCGCGGCCAGGGACAGTCTGCCCTTGCGCGATGGCAAGGTGATGGTCGGTGCGGTACAGGCCATTGCTTGCCATCGCGGCGATGGTCTTGTCCGCCGCCCGTATCTCGGCAGAGCCTTTCACCTCGACCACCGCGCCCATCGGATACTGCTCCAGTTTCGTCCTGGGCGACAGCGCGACGTAGTGCGCCTTGCCGTCGATGCCATCGACCACGAGATAGCCCCGGTCGTACAGTTCGTCGGCCAGCCCCTTGCCCGCTACGCGGCCGATGATGGAGTGCCCATCTTCGGCCGGCTGGAACACGGCCAGGTCGCGCTGCCTGCCGCCCATCGCACGTTGCATGGTGCGGATGATGTCGCCGCGCTCGCCCATCGCCCGCAGGGTGGACTCAGCTTCGGCGTGGACGGCACAGGTGCCAGGCTGGGTTTCCGTCGCCAAGCCCATGCGCTGAAGCCGTTGCAGTCGCCCGACCAGCAGCAGGCGCTGGCGCTGCAGCTTGGGATCATTGAAGCGTTCGATTTTCACCAATCCCTCTACCGCTTCACGCTGCAAGGTTCGATCCAGAGAAGTCCAGCGCTCCTGCTCCACCTCGCGGGCCAGAGTGCGCTGGATCTCCAGCTCGGTGCGTGGCCCGAGCCATTCGGTGGCCAGCTCCATCGCCCGCTCGCGCATCCCGCGGGTGATGTACTCCTGCGAGATGATGAGGTCTTTGCCCGTATCGTCCTTGCCGCGCAGCACGACGTGGGTGTGCGGGTTGTCGGTGTTCCAGTGATCCACCGCCACCCAGTCCAGCCGGGTGCCCAGATCAGCCTCCATGCGCTGCATCAGGTGGCGGGTATAGGTGCGCAGGTCTTCGAGTTGGTCGGCATGCTCGGGCGAGACGATGAAGCGGAACTGGTGACGGTCGCCCCGCCCGCGTTCCTCGAAAGCTGCCGTGTCCGCCTCGTCGGTGATGGTCCCATAGGCCCGTCCCTGTTCGCCCTGGCGATCCACGCCTTCGCGCCCGATGTAACGCAGGTGCTGCACCGTCGATTTGCCGCTGGCCTGCTGCAAATACACCAGCCGAACCTTGACCGTGGCCCGGCGTGAATAGGCAGTCAAGGACTGGCCCGTGAAGCTCGCCGCCGTATGCCCGCGCCCCAGACGAGAACCAGGCGCCTTGCCGGTGGTTTTGCCCCTCACCTTGCCACCCATTCCGCGCTTGCCGCCTGTAACGCCAGCCGCCTTGCTGGTCTGACGCAGCACCTGCGCAATGAAGGTGTCGCCGCGCTGCTTCGGCTTGCCTGGCCGCACGCGGAAACGGTCATCACCATCCGAGTTTCCGCGCTGGCTCATGATGCGCCTCCAGCCAAGCCCATCGCGCCCGAGCGGATGCGGCACACGGTGTTCCCAATGCCTGCATGGCATTTGCGCTGTTGGCGGCACGAAGCCACCCTGTGGCGCGTGCTGCCCCAAACCCATGTGCAGACTGGCTTTGCGCGCACCGTGGTGCCGCGCCCTTCAATCTTGCCTTCCGCCTTTGCCCCTCGCTGGCGCTCCGGGCAGCGGCGGCCC
>NZ_QAIM01000426.1:29719-30419 GCF_003061035.1 Acidovorax sp. HMWF018 | reverse complement strand
CACGCCGGCGAACGCAGCGACGGCCACAGGCCGGGCGCGTTCGAGGCAAGACACCTGCACGTTGGACGGCTGCGCCGAAGGCAGCGCGAAGTGCGGCGCGGATGCGCTCGCACTGCACGCGCGACGACACGGCGACGGCCAGCAGCACGACACGCCCGATGGCACGACAAGATGCACGGCAACGTGCAGCAAGTCGGCGGCCATCATGGGCGGGACTCCAGCCAGACCGGATGCGCGACGCCAATCACGGCGCCCACACTGACCGGCCCGAAATACCGGCTGTCGAACGACGCCGGGTTGGTCACACTGAGCAGGAACAGTTCACCGGGTTCGAGGCGACGGCACTGCTGCCAGGATGGCAGCGGCCGGCCCCAGCGGTCGGCAGGCAGCACAGCGGCCGAAGGCACGCCGTCGATGCGGACGATGCGGCCAGTGATGCACACCTCCTGCGGCGCGATGGCGCCCACGCGCTTGAGCAGCGGCACGCGCGCCGGCAGGTAGCCGCGCTGCGCGGCCAGCGCGGCGGCGTCTGGCGGCAGCGTGGTCAGGACGATGCTGCCCACTTCCAGCCGACGCGGCAGCGAGCCGGTGCCGTGGCGCTGCGGATTGACGCGATACCAGCCGACCGCCACGCTGTCGGACGGGTTGTAGATCAGGCGCGGCAGCGGCTGCACGAAGGACGCCCAGGCCAGCGCAGCGA
>NZ_QAIM01000426.1:16661-29709 GCF_003061035.1 Acidovorax sp. HMWF018 | reverse complement strand
CGAGGCGAGCGCGCAAACGTGCGCGGGGCGAGCGAGGACGCGACGCGGCGCCGGCAGTCGAAACGGCGGTCATGGCAGTGCCCTCCCGGTCAGCCAGGCGGCGTGCCGCTCGGCGGTGTATTCGGGCAGCGGCAGACGCGCAGCGAGCCGGTTGGCGAGCGTGCGCCAGTACACGGGCGAAGCGGCGGATGGCGCGATGCCTAGCGCCTCGATGGCGTCGATGCGCTCCAGCACGGCGCGCACCTGGTTCTCCCCCTCGGCGTGCAGCAGCAGGCGCGCGCCCGGCTGCACGCCGGGGATGCGCTGCGCCGCATCCAGCGGCGTGCAAGCCTGCATCACCATGAGCTGCCAGCGGATCGTGCCGTAGTCGTTGGCCTGCCAGCGGATGCGGCTGAACATGGCGCCCGGCAGGAACACCGCGCAGCGCCGCCAGCGGTCGAGCTGGAGCGTGCGCGCAGGTTCGCCGAAGCGCAGGTAGAGCTTGAAGCGCGGTTCGATGTAGGCCAGCGCCACGCGCGTCAGCGGCGTGCTGGCAGGCTGGCCGGAAGGTGCTGCGTGCGCAGCCGTGGCCGCGCACGCAACAGGCGCGGCGGCAGACGAAACGGATGCAGTCATGGGGTGTTCTCCCTGCGGTGCTCTGGAAACTCCCGCTCCAGCAGGCCGCGCAGCAGGTCGGCCACGGTCACGCCCTGCGTGAAGGCCGACACCTTGATGCGCGCCCGCATCGCGGGCGTGATGTCGAGGGTCAGGCGAGCCGTGTAGAGGTCGCCCTTGCCCAGCGCATCGGCATCGCCCTGGCGAATCCACGCCTCGGCGTGCGGATTCGCGGGCGGACGCGCGCCGATGCCGACGCGCTTGGCCGTGCGTTTGCTGTTCGGTGGCGGCGTCGTTGTCATGTCGTCCACCGCAATAGTTCATCGACCAGCGCAGTGATTTCGCGTGCGGCGGTGCTGTCCGGCGCCGTCTCGCGTGCAAGCCGGCCAGCGGCGACGCTGTCGGCGAACACGATGCGCTGATGCACTTCCGCGCGCAGCGCAGGAAGCGGTTGGTCGGCCAGAGCCTGGCGCGCTTCGCGCCCGATCACGGTGGTGCTGACGCGCCGATTGATGACGAAGGCCGCGCGCAGCGCTGGCCGAAACACCTGCGCCTCACGGATCAGCGCCACCATCTCCGCGCTGGCCCACAGGTCATAGGGGCTGGGCTGCACGGGAATCAGCACGCGCTCGGCCGCCAGCAGCGCGGAACGCGCCAAGGCAGCGATCCTGGGCGGGCCGTCGATGATGACGTGATCGGCCCGCCTGGCGAGTTCTGGCGCCTCTTGGTGCAGCGTTTCGCGTGCGAGGCCCACGGCGCTGAACAGCCTTGGCAAGCCTTGCTGGCTTCTGCGCTGTGTCCAGTCTAGCGATGAACCCTGCGGGTCGGCGTCCAGCAGCATGACATGCTGCCCGCGCATCGCCAGCTCGCCGGCGATGTGCGTGGCGAGCGTGGTCTTGCCCACGCCGCCTTTCTGATTGAGCAGAGCAACGATCATGGCTTGGCCCTCCATGCTGGAAAGCCGGGCTTTTGCTGCTGCCTTTCATGCCGTGTGGTGGTTATCCACCGTGGCGCGGCGCTTCTACTAAAAGTTAGAGAATTTAAGTTAGGGAAGTTAGAGGGACGCGAAACCCAGTGCTGGCGCGGGTTTGCGGCCGATTTTGTTGCCTGATAGCACGAGGATTCGTTGCCTGATAGCACGACACCTCTGTTGCCTGATAGCACGAGTCCATCCACAGACTCTCCCGAAGTTATCCCCGTGCCGTTTGCGGCACGGGCCGGAAGGTCAGCAGCGGCGAGGAAATCCCGGACGCGTGCTCGATGCCCAACAGGTAGCCCGGCAAGGCTTGCCGCGCCACCAGCGCCCGCAGGTCGGCGGCGAAGTCGTAGTAGCGCGCCACGCTGCCCGATTTGCGGTACAGGTGCTGGAAGTCGAATTGCCAGCCGCCCGGCTGCCGCCCGCCGTGCTTGCGCACCAGGCGGTACAGCCACCGCTCGATGCCGCCCGTGAGCCGGAAATACGCCGGGTCGATGGTCAGCACCAGGGCGGCGTCGAGCACGCCGGCAAAGAACCAGTCCGGCAGGATCAGTTCGAGGCCCAGCGGCGTGCCGCTGGCATCGGCCAGTTCCTTCCACTCGTTGATCCAGGAAAACCGATGCAATCGCCGCCCGGTCGTCTCGCGGATGGACGTGGCCACCGTGGTCGATTGCAGCCGATCCAGCGCAGCCTTGAGGCGCTGGTAGTCGCGCAGCGACGTACCGCGCCCAATGAAGCGCAGCACCTCGTAGGGGCGTACCTGCATCAAGCGCGAAGGCCGCAGGCCCGCGTCGCGCGCCTCCACGATCTGGCTGGCGGCCCAGATCAGGATGTCGGCATCCCAGATCGTGGCGATGCCGTGCTCCTGCGTGCCTTCCACGCGGATCGTCACGTTGCCCGCCCGGAAGTCGATGGGCTTGACCCGTTTGGACTTCGCCAGCGAGAAGAACGGAAAGGCCATCAAGTCCTGGCTGTCGCGTGGCGCCATGTCGCCCGGCAGCGCGCGAAACAGGTCGAGCTGTTCGCGCTCCTGCAAGGGTGTGGACATGGCGAAGGCCATCCACGCGCCGCCGATCAGCGCGCACGGCTGTCGGCCGAGTGGTGCTCGGCGTACTCGGGATCGGAAGTCGTCTCGAAACTGCGGTCGGCGGCCCAGGCATCGAGGTCGGCCACGGCGTACATGACCCGCCGGCCGAACTTGCGAAAGCGCGGGCCGCCGCCGATCACGCGCTGCTTTTCCAGCGTGCGCGGCGACAGGCGCAGGTACTCGGCGGCTTCGTCGTTGGTGAGATAGCGTTGGGGCTGCGCGGCAGCGGTCGAGACAGCGGCGGCAGGCCGCAAGGGAGCAGGACGCATGGTGTGAACCTCCATAGCTTTCAAAGCTCCGGCCACACAGCGCAACCGGATGGAGGCAGTCTCAGAAAACGCGGCCCACTTGCTCAGGGTCGTTTTGCGTCGCCTTCAAAACGACCCTTCTCAAGCGGCGCAAGCTGTGCTAGGCGGCGATAGCCGCCGCGCATCAGCGCATCGCCACGCCGCACCAAGCGGCGCACCTTGGAGCGCAAGCCGCCGTCGGCGTACCAGTCGGCCACGGCGTCGGCACCGAACAAGCCTTCGCCGACCTCACGCGAGGACGCGCCCGCCAGGGTCGCGTCGAGCGCCTGCAAGGTGTGCAGTTCCAGCAGCGCGGAAGGTGTTGGCCTGGGCGTGGCGGCGAAGGTCACGCCGGGCACATGACCGCGCACAGGCGCGGCAGTGCCGCCGCGATGGGCATAGGCGACAGCCATGCCGTCTTCCAGGCCGGGGGCCAGCGCAAAGCGCAGGCAATGGCCTGGGCTGCGCGCGATCAGCGCCAGCCGTTTGCCGTCATGGAGCAGTTGCTTATGGCCAGGGATGCGCCAGAACGCGAAGATCGAGGCATCGGGTGGCGGATCTTCATCCGGGTAGAGCTGCACCATCGCAGCGTGGCCGGGCAGCCAGGCCGGATGCGCGTCGCGCGCATCCAGGGCCGGGTCTTCCAGCAGGCGCAAGCCCCAGCGTTGCGCCGCTTCCTGTGCCGCCTGCGACCGACGACGATGGCGCAGCCAGTCGAGCCGGTAGTCGGGGTGCCTGCGCAGGTACTCCCAGGCGAGCGCAAGGCTGTCCAGATGCAGCACGTACAGATACGCGGCAGTCGGATACCAAGGCTCGGCGGCGCGGTCGGCCATGACGCAACCTCCTGGGAACAGGAATCGCCGCCACGGCTGGGCTACGCGCTACATCGCCATCGTCAGAACGTCATGGGTAAAAATGGTGACTGGGGTTGTCAAGACCGATTGGCTCCGATGCGTTGCGGTTTCCGTCTCAATGCGGCGGTGGCAGCGCCCCGACCGTGGGACGCCGTATCGGCCAGCCTGCCGCAACCCAAGCCAGGCATCATGACTGTTTCGATCAGACTGGCCGGGGTATGCCGCAAGAATCCCGATTGAGACCTGCCCGGCATGACGCCAGACTGAAAAAGTCACAGTAGGCCGTATTCAGTCCGGGATCGCTCCGTCGCGCTCGGCCAGCCGGGTGTATTCCGACAGCGTGCGCGTGGGGCGGAAATAGAGGTCGCGTAGCACGGGCTGCTGGCGCGGCCCGACGATGCCGGCCAGGTCGGACAGCTTCACCGTCCCCAGCTCTGGCATCCCCAGCCCGAGGTCGATCAGGCCGTAGGCCGTATCGCCGTCCGCAGGATCGAGCGCGGCCAGCAGCCAGGTCACATGCGCGTCCGGCGTGAACAACCGCACCACGGGCACCGGGTCGATGGCCTCGCCAGCGGCGCGGGCCTTGCCGTGGGCCAGCAGGCGCGCGCGGTCGTCCTCGGTGATGAGTGCCGTCATGGCGCCACCCTCCGGCCGCACGAATCCGCCGAAGCGCAAAAGCGCAAAGCCGTACCTGCGGATTTGGGCATAAACACGATGGCGGTTCCGTGATTTCGCGCCTTTGTTGAAACCCGCAAATGCGGATTTCTGTAGAAGCGCAGAACAGTGAGCTTTTGATGAATGAGTTAAAGATAACGTGGTTTTAATTGTGCTGCGAATCGACGCTTCTGTCCATGCAGAAGCGATCCGTCCAGCCCGGCCGACCGGCCGGCGCCACCACCTTCGACGCCGAGCTGGCTCAAGCCTTCGGCGCGGCGGTGCGTGCGCTGCGCACGGAACGCGGCATCGCCCAGGAGACGCTGGCGCACCTGGCCGGCGTCGAGCGTTCGCACATGGGCAAGGTGGAGCGTGGCGAACACCAGCCCACGCTATCGCTGATCTTCAAGATTGCCGGCGCGCTCGAATGCAGCACGGCGGTGCTGATGAGCGAGGCTGAAAGCCAGCTCGCGGCAGCGGCCCAGCCGTAGGCGCTGGCCGGGCCGATCCGGCGCAGCCGGTTCGGCGGCATCGAGGGGCGCCAAGCATCGCGCGGCGGGGATAGCCCACAGGGCTTTCCCCTGGAGTGCAAGCGCCAGCGCGTAGCGCCGCAGGCGCGAAGGCGTGAGGGATTGGAGCCGAATGGCCGTGACGGCTTGCCGGCACGGGGCGCAGCCCGAAAGCCCGGCGGCGCTTGCAGCGCCGACACGCCATCCTGGGCTTGCTACGCCACGGGCTGCGGGCCATCCACCGATGAATACCGGCCCTGGTGAACATGCCAAGAGGCACCCGTTGCCGAACCCCGTGCGTGCGGTGCTGCGATGAGCAGCACAGCGCCCCGCCGCAATGGGCGGGGCGCTGTGGGCGGCCGTCAGGCCGCCTTGGGCTTGTTGCGCGACCAGATCAGGTCGTGCGTGCCGTCCTCGTTCTCGATCAGGCGGGCATAGACCGTTGCCGGGAATGAAGGATCGTCCAGGGTCACGGACACGTAGGGGCGTCCGGCCTCGCTGGTTTTCTTCCACGCCGCGCCGATGTCGTGGCCAGCCGCTTGCAGGCGGAAGTCGGGGGCGCTCTCGTTGTTGCCCTTGTCGTTGGGAACCAGCTTGACCTTGACGTTGAGCGTCAGGGTGCGGAGCTGGCCGTTGAAGCCGTCTTTGTCTGCGGTGAAGGTGCCGATGTTGGCCATGATGATTTCTCCTTTCGGGTTGAACAAGGTCGCGCCAGTGCGTCCTTGTTGTGATCCGTCCGGCGGGGGATGGGCTGGCCGCACCGCGCAGCGGTCGCAACACCGTGGAGAACCTGGAGGCGAAAAGAATTTGTCCCGCGAGGAATGCGCGCAGCGCAGGGGAAATTGTTTTCGCTGGAAGGTTGCGGCCATGAAGCCCAAGGCGCAGCCGCGCCACCGCCAGGATTCACAACAAGACAAGGACGCACAGGCCGCCCGCTCCCGAATGGAGACAGGGCCGACTCGGCATCCCCGCGTGACGGCTTCACCGGCTTGCGCCCTGACGCGGGCCAGGTCAATGCCCCGACGACAAGGCCAGAGCGCCCCAGCCGCAGCTCGCGGCACATGCTTGAGGCGTGGTGAGGAAGCTCCATCGGGCGAGGCCGAGCGGTGTGTCGGTGAACCGTCCTTCGTGACGTACAGGCAACGAATCGCCAGCGTCGAGGACGGCACGCTTTTGCACAACCTGCCGCAGCAAGCCGGGGCGTAGCCCCACAAGCTCCGCCCATTGCGGCGGGGCGCAGCCTTCCTCGCAAGCGAAGCGCGCAGCGCCACAGGCGCGAAGGCGTGAGGGATTGAAGCCGAATGGCCGTGATTCGGCACGAAGCACGGGGCGCAGCCCGAAAGCCCGGCGGCGCCTCGCGCCGACACGCCCAGGCCGTTCTATATTTTCAGGAAGTAACCCAAGACAAGCCCATGACTCTCCAGCTCCGACACGAAACCCCGGACGACATTGCTGCCATCGAAGCCGTCACGACGGCCGCTTTCGCCGATGCGCCGCACACCAGCCACACCGAGCAATTCATCGTGCGCGCACTGCGCACTGCCAACGAACTGACGCTTTCCATCGTGGCCGAAGAACACGGCCAGATCATCGGCCATGTGGCCCTGTCGCCCGTGACCATCACCGACGGCCACGGCCGCCAGGCTGAGGACTGGTACGGGTTGGGGCCGATCTCCGTCCTGCCGCAAAGGCAGGGGCACGGCATCGGCTCGCGCCTGATGGAGCAGGCGCTGTCTGAACTGCGGGCCATGCAGGCCGCAGGCTGCGTGCTGCTAGGCGATCCCGCGTATTACGCGCGTTTTGGTTTTCAGGCCCATGCGGGCCTGCAACTGCCGGGCGTGCCGCCCGGCTACTTCATGGCGCTGGCCCTGCATGGGCCAGTGCCCGAAGGCATCGCGCGCTACAGCGATGCCTTCAACGCCACCGCCTGAGCCACCGCGAAGGCGGCGGCGTTCTGACTCGGCTGCTGGCCTTGAACACCGGGCGCGGCCACTGCCGCGCCCGGATTTTGCGTCCACCGCGCCCAGGACGGAACGGCCTGGGCGCGGTGCTGAACGCGGTTATTCCTTCGTCTCGATGAGCCACCACACGGCACGCGGCAAGGCGCGGCCCGTGATGGGGTGAATGTCGGTGAGGTCGGCGCGGGCCGACCAGCCCGAGGGCGGGCGGTAGCCGCGCACGTCGCCATCGTCGTGCCAGCGGCGAGCGCGTACCGTGCTGGGCGCGTAGATCGCCGCCATGCGCGGGCGGCTGCTGGTGATGCGGGTCATGGGGGCTTCTCCTTGCAGCGAAGCGCCCCGGTCGAGGCCGGGGCGCTTGCCTTCGGCGCGGGTCAAGCGGCCAGCGCCTCGGCGGGTTCATCCGCCATTGCCTCGGCATCCTCCGGGGCATCCTGCGCCTGCGTTTCCTGCGGCGCAGCTTCCGGGCCTTCGGTCTTGAAGATGGCAGGCATCCAGCCCGTGCCATCGGCCAACCGCTCGGCTTCGCTGGCAATGTCGGCCTTCTTCAACTTCGCCAGTCGCGTGACGTGCTCGGGCGCGTACTGGCCCACGGCTTCCAGAATCACGGCCTTGGAAACGTGCTTGAAGTAGCCTTCTGCGGTCGGCTTCCACCATGCAGCCATGTCGAGGCCCACGGCCTGCGCCAGTTCCTCGCCGGGCTGGTGCGGTGTGGCACGGGGCGTCACCACGTCCACCGTGGAAGCCACGCACACGGCCAGCAGCCGCACCAGTTCATCTTGCGGCTTCGCCAGCAGCGCGGCAAACAGTTCGGCGCTGTCCTCCGGCAAGGCTTCGCCCGCCACCTGTTGCAATTCGCACAGCGCCACGGCGGCGGGAGTTTCCGGCCAGTCCGGGGCCATGCCTTCCAGCCGGTCTTGCACTTTGAGGCCCACGCCCAGCGGCAGAGAATCACGGCTGCGGCCGTAGCGGCGTTCCTGCAAGACGGTCTGCACCATGCCATGCACCACGGCGGCCAGCGCGGCTTGCGGATGCCGGGCGACTTCGATTTGTAGCGCGGCGGTGCGGTGGGCGCTCAAGCGTTGCGCCAGCCGGTCGGACATGGCGGCGGTCTTGGGTGGCTCGTCGTCCTCGCCTTCGTCGTCGTTCGCGGCTTCGCCTTCGCTGCCGAAACCTTGGCGCAGCCTTTCCAGCGTGCGCAGCGCCTTGGCCTCGGCCTCGCGCATCAAGCCGCGATGAATCACGGCTTCGCCGTTGCGGTCGATGGTGACGATGGCACCGGCTGCGGCCTTCACGGTCGCGCCGTAGTCCTGCAAGCCATCTTCCAGCACCTGCAACTGCTCGCCCAGGGTTTCGCCTTCCTCCTGCAAGGCGTCGGCCTTTTCCTCATCGTCAGCGTCCAGCGCAGCATCCACGGCTTCGGCCAGTTCGTGCATCTTGGTTTGCAGCTTCTCGATGCGTGCGGCTTCACGCTTGTTCGGTTCGCGCCGCTCCTTCGGCGCACGCTGGAAGGCGTGCAGGTCGGCATGGGTCACGCCTGGCGTGGCATCCACCCATGCCCAGCCTTCGGCCTTCACCTCGGCAGCAATGCCCGTCAGCTTATTGAACGCCAGCCCTTCCAGCAGCGCGGCATCGGTCAGATACACGCCCGCGTCATCTTCGGCGAACAGGTCACGGCGGATGCCACCGCCTGCGGCCTCGTAGCTGTCCAGCCCGACGAAGCGCACCAGCGGATGCCGGTAGGCGTCGATTTCCCTTTCGGTGAGGCGTTCGCGCAGGTTGGACGGGTGACGCTGCCAGGTTGGCGCATCGTAGAACGCGCTTTCCTGCGCGGCGTGGTCATCGGTGATGGCAAGGGCCATCAACTGGTCAAGGCTCACGGCATCGGCGCGATAGTCGGCCATGAGGCGGGGCGACACGTTCGCCAGCTTCAAGCGGCGCTGCACCACCAGCGGCGTAACGGAGAAATCCGCCGCAATGTCCTCGATGGGGCGGCCTTCGGCCACCAGCGCCGCGAAGGCTTCAAACTGGTCTGCCGGGTGCATGGCTTCGCGCTGCACGTTCTCGGTGAGGCTGGCGGTGCGGGCGGTGCCATCGGCCACCAGCAGGCAAGGCACTTCCCATTCCTTGCTGATTCGGTGCTTTTTCGCCAGCAGCTTGAGGGCTGCGAGGCGACGGCCACCGGCCACGACTTCGTAATGCTCGCCATCGGCGGATGCAATCACGATCAGGTTTTGCAGCAGGCCGACACGCTGGATGCTTGCGGCAAGTTCGGGGATGGACATGCGCGGGGTCTTGCGCACGTTGCGGCCCGTGGGGCGCAGCACCAGCCGCGACAGTGGAACCAGAATCAGGTTCTTGGTCGGGTCGGCGGCTTCCAACGGGATAGCGGCGGCGGTATTGACGGCGCGGGCTTCGGTTTGGGTAACGGCGTTCATGGTGAATCTCCAATCGAGTGAAACAAGGGAATGGAGGGGAACCGCCCCTCCGGCGGGGAAACGGTTCAGGCTTTCAACTGGCGCAGGCCATCGGCCAGCATCCAGAGGGCGCGATTGAGGCGCACATCGGAATCAATGCCCTGCACCGGGCGGGTCTGCTGGCGGCGTCCGTTGGCGCTGCGGCCATGCAATCCGCCTTTGGTCAGGTTTTCCTGCGTGCGGTTGAACACGCTCCACAGGTCGGGGCGGCGGTCGTCGAACCGGCGCGGCATCAAGATTTGCGATTCGGTGATGGGCGCGGGCTTCTTGTCGGTGGGGTCGTACTTGAGGGCCAGCGCGGAACGGGCGAACACTTCGGCTTCGCCTTCATCCAGCGTGATAGCGCGCATGGCATCGCGGGAATCCTTCACCCGCTCGAAGCCGCTCAACACCTCGAAAGCGCCTTCGATGACGGAACCGGCTACGTCGCCCTTATGGGGTACGCGCACGTCCGCCACGGTGTCGCCGCACACAAGACCATTGCTGCAAACGAAGCGGAACATTCCGGCCAGCATCTGATAGCTGCTGGTGCCGTCATGCGAGTTCAGCAGCACGATTTCGTTGGCCTCTGCGCCGTTGATCTGGCTGGCGTGGCGCAGGCGCAGCATGTGTTTCGTGTGCTCGCGCTTGCCTTCATCGCGCACGCGGGTCTGCGTCACCATGAAGGGTTGAAATCCCTCCTTGCGAAGCTCGGTCAGCACGGCGGCGGTGGGGATATAGGCGTACCGCTGCGAACGGCTTTCGTGCGGGGCATCCGCGAAGATGGACGGGGCCACGCGATGAATCTGGTCATCGGACAGCGGGTAGTCACTGCGCAGCGAAGGGGAGCGGGAAGCGAAACGGGATGCGAGTTGCATGTCTTTCTCCTGAACAAAAAGGCTGTTGAAGAAAACCGCACACCGGATTCCTAGATTCGGAGCCCAGCCTTTCGGCTGTTCGGTGCGGTCGGCACGAGGAACCCGGTTGGCCCTGTTGCCACCGTCTTTCCTGAGTTCATCGCCCGCGACGGTCAGGAGCGCGCGAACGGGCGCCGTCAAGGAGGCAAGCGCAGGGTTGGTGCGGCCCGCAGGCGCAGCCGAGGACACGGCCCTGCGCGCCTTGACGGCACACGGGCGCGGGCTACAGTCGCGGTGAAGGTGATGAAGTCAGGGGAGACGGCTGGACAAGGCAACGGCCTTCCCCACACGCCGACCGCACGGCAAGCGAAGCGCGCAGGCCCGAAGCTGGAAGCCGGGCCGGAGGCGTCAGCCGAGCGGAGCGAGGGAACGATGGAAGCCCGTCAGGGGCGAGACGCCGCAGGCGGCTCGATGCGCAGCACGACAGCGCGACCGGCCATCTCCCAGGTGGCCGGGGACGCCCATGCAGTTTGGGCATCGCGGGATTTGTCTTCGGCGGATTTTTCGCGGACAATGTGGGCAAGGCCCTGTCCGCCTGAGCTTCGAGCGGCTCAATCAAGACTGCGTTCTGCTTTCCCCCCGTATTTCTTGCCACCACCATGCGATATCGCCTGGGCGTAGGCCAAGTAATCGCTCGATTGGCCTGCGCTGAAATCAGGAGAATCGTATGCCCATCGGCATTTCCGACCTTGCCCATTCTGTTCGCAAGAACAGCGTTTCTGTGGCCGCCCCTGTGCAGCTTGGCCATGCGCAGCAAATCATTGTTGCTGCACTCGGCTACAAGAGCCTTGCCGCCTACCAGGCCGCCCAGGTAGCCGCACTCGAACCCAAAGACTTGAGCAATGTCTACCACGTTGTACTCGACTACGACTCGCTCGATAGGCGCGCCAGCGAACTTGGCGCAGCCCCCGCGCCAAGCCAACTGCATGAGCTGATCGACGCAGCCTTCAAGGAACGAGCACCCCACACACACATTCACGCCTCTCACGCAGGCTTCGATAACTATCTGCGTGAGCATGTGGATCAGGTGGTCATCGAAGACGATGACGTGAACAGCGAGATGGCCAACGCCAATTACGATGGCATTGATGAGGTCTATTTCGATTTCGAGGTTGAGTCTGAAAACGTCCCCGTTGGCAGCTCGCTGGAAATCGACCTGGATGGCCATGTTGGCTTGGGCATCGACACTGAGCGTCCCTACGCGGGCCACATCGTGAATGTGGAGGGCACTTTGAGCGTGGAGCGATTGGGCAGCCAGTGCTTTGGGTCAGTGGACTGCCAAGTCACCAAAGCGGAACTCGATACGAACTGGGGGGATGACGACCACGACGGCGAGCCACCGCCGCGCAGCGTATCGCAATCCTATGCCGAACTGCTGGGCCTCGAACTGCATGAGGTTGGCAATCTCGCCGATGTAGAAGCAATGGAGTTGGACGGCAGTAGCGGTGAAATGGTCTACGGCTACCTCCTCGACTTCACGGACTACGCATCGCCCGAGATAGCGCAGAAGATCTTGCGCCGTCACTCTTCACTGCGTATCGAAGTCGGCCCTGGCTTCTTTGAAGGCGTTCGTAGCGACGACTGGCCTCGCTGACGATGCAGTAAGCGCATCCCGATACGGGATGCGCTGCTGGGCCATCCGCCCAAGGCCGAGTCAGACAGCTATCCGCCCGCTCAGCCGCGCCTCGCGCGCGTAGGCGCTCAACCGCTTCTCAGCGCGGAAAGACAGGTCGCGCTCGATCGGCAAGCCCAGCCCGCCGCGCACGATCGCCAACTCGCCCAGGCTGACCCAGCCGATTTCCGGCGCCCCCAGGCCCAGGTCGCAAAGACCAAAAGCGTGGTCGTGGTCGTCAGGATCAATCTCGGTCAGCAGCCAGGTCGCGCCGGCGTCCGGCGTGAACAGCTTGACCACGGGGGCCGGATCAAAGTCCGGGTTCTCCAAGGATTCGCGGCCGTTGGCCAGCAGTACGATGCGCTGCTCGTCAGTGATGAGTGCGTTGTTCATGGTGAACTCCTGCAAGGATGCCGGGCGGAATTGCCCGACCCTTCCGGGGCACGGCGCAGCGCAAGCAGTCAGGGGTCGCAGACGGCCGACAGGACGCAAGCGCGCATGGCGCGCGCCGCCCTTGACGGCGAGAACGCCGTGATACGGTGAAGGGAACAGCAAGACTGCCCACACCCGCCCGCTGCACACACTCGGCTTTTAGGGCAAGCGGAACGCGCAGGCTCGAAAGGGCCGGAGGCGTCAGGGGGCAAAGCCGAATGGCCGCGATTCGGCACGAAGCGCGGGGCGCAGCCCTCGAACCCGGCGGCGGCACGCCGGGACGCAATGAAGACTGTCAGATAGAATAAATAGGCATCGCGTCGACGAAAGATCCCCGTGCAGCGATGCTATTCTTTTCTTCGCTGCGATCATTCACGGCTCACAGCGTTGACACGATCGGAGATACGGCATGACGTTCAAAGCGGACAAGTACAACCGGTCGGTCTGTCTGAATTGCCCAACGTGCGGTGGCACTGAGTTTTCACACGACGGCGCTGATGGGCAGACGAGCGAACTGTTCACCTGCGGCAACTGTGGGTTGCAGATTTCCAAGGATGATCTCATCCGAGCCAACGATGAGAACGTGCAAGCGCATGCCAAGGAGATCGGGAAAGCCGTCGTCAAAGATCTTCAGAAGGAACTGCACGAATCGCTGAAGAGGGCATTCCGCGGCAGCAAGAACATCAAGATCCGATGATGCCCTTCCCAATCA